>QIMA01000565.1 GCA_003233535.1 Rhodanobacteraceae bacterium | reverse complement strand
GGTGATTTTCGGACCACCTGGATTGGTCACTTGGGCGACGTATCCACCTTGCGATGCGCTGCTAGGTGCCGATACGCTCAAGCGGCTGTCAGCGCACTTGCGCACGGATCGGGCTGACCGGCCATTGCCATCGTCTTCTCCACCCAGGGCGCCATCCGTCCGCGCCAGGCGCTGATCGGATCATCGTCGGGGAATACTGGACCGCCGAGTACGCCTTCGGCCCACAGCATGCAGGCTAATATCAGCACATCGGCGGCACCAACTTGGTCGCCCGAGACGCAGTCCTGCTTGGCCAGCAGCCCGCGCAGCGGCTCGACCGTGGCGTTGAGCACCGCGCGGTACTTTGCTTCGTCCTTAGCCAGGGCTTCCAGTGTCGTGCCCAGGAACTGTTCGCGGCTGGACTGAAAGTAAGCCTTGTCCTCACCGTCTAAAACGTCGTGAATCTTTGGCGCGACCACTTTGAAGATGGCGCCGAGCAGGCTGCGGTCGGTCCAGGCACGAACGAACGCTAGAGAGTGATCGCCGGGCGTGATCAGAGGCGCTTGCGGGTAGCGCTTTTCAAGCTCTTGCATGATCCGAAAGCTGTCGCTGATCACCGAACCATCGGCTTCGACCAGCACCGGCACCAAGGGTTGCTCGGAAAACGCCAGCTTGGGTTTCTCTGTGAAGCGCACGAGCTCGCTTCGGTAGCCCAAGCCCTTGTGCGCCAGCGCCAGCTTCACGCGAAAGCAAAACGGGCTGAAGCGATGTTCGGGACGACTTGCCACTAGGTCATACAAAATGCGTTCGCTCATACTCACCTCTGCTCAATGATTGCGCCGAGGATAGCGACTTTTGCGTGAGCACGAGGTTTCGCATTGCGCCGACTCGGCGATGCATTTGCGACTCGGATACCCGTCGTTACCGGCGGTTGCCACCGTTTGCGTGGCCCTTGGTCTGGCTCTAGTCGCCGTCGAAGCAAGCCCGGATGTTTCATGAACTCGCGCGATGATCGCGTAGGACATTGGTAGGCCAGTGGTTTTTCTTCAGGCGCGGTGTAGTGGTTCATACATCCGACTGAGGAAAAGTCGCTGGGCGATCAAGGGCCTAGCGAGGGCGCGTGAAGTCTATGAAATTCCGGGCTAGAAAACCGTCTTACCACGGCGTTTTCTGGAAGCGTCTTAACCCTGGACTGCAAAACTGGTTCATCGCCAGCCAAGTAATGAACGGACGTTGGCGACGACAATCACTGAAGCATGACCGGTGCATACTGATGTTCAGCAACGTGGCCGCGATCGCCGTGTAGGGTTGTGGACATGACCGAGTAACCAATAGCAAGAGGAATAACGCCGATGCACGCACGAATTTTGGGTGGTCTGGCAATAGCGACCCTATTGATCAGCGGCTATGCGCATGCGGGCAGCTTCACCTGTGAGTCGCGAGACAAACGCGCCGCCGAATGCAGCGCTCCGGACAGGGGCAACATTCGCCTGCAGGAGCAGTTAAGTAAGGCCCAGTGCGTCGAGGGCAGGACTTGGGGACGTACCGCCAAGGGCGTGTACGTCAACGGCGGCTGCCGCGCGCGCTTCGTCACTGATGGCGGCAATCGCTACACCACCCCGCAGCCACGCCCATCGGATCGCCGAGAAATTGACAGCCAGCTGCACCAGCGTGATCGAGGGCTGTCGGCACCGAGCAGCGGGCGCCGACAGGCGCGCGGGCACGCCGACATGATCGGTGAGCGCGCCAACATCGCGCAAGACGAACTCATTGCGCGCGGCTATGATCTGCTCGGCTCACGCGACGGCAGCGACAGGCGCTGGACCTACTTCCGCAGCCCCGACCGCCGCTGCCTGCAGGCGGTGGTGATTTACGGCCGTTTCAACAGCATCGACTCGGTGAATGACCGCGAGTGCCGTCAGGATAATCTGCAGATTCATGGCCGCGGCAACGCCGCAACCAGCCGCGATGGCTACGCTTCACAACAGCGACCTGAATACCGCGAGCCCGACCGTCGCGACTACGACGACCACGGCGGCCGTGATGAGCGCCACAATGACGATCGGTACCGCGACGACCGGCGCGACGACGACCGCAGCTATGACAGCCGCCGAGGCTCTGACCGCTACGACGATCTGATCGGTGCGCGTGCCTCGGCCGCCAAAGCAGAGCTGCGCGCGCGCGGCTATTCCCACGTCCGCACCGAGCGACGACGCTCCAGCGAATGGGTCTACTACGAAACGCCGGACCGTCGCCGATGCGTGCGCGCGACACTGTCGGACGGTCGCTATCGAGACATCGTCGAGCGCGAGTACGCTGATTGCCGCTAACTCACGCGCGCCGCGTCACAATCCTTGCGTTTGCCGCTAGCCCCGGCTAGGTTCGCCGCGCCAGAGCGTAATCAATCCCTGCGCAGACGGCCGCCACCTGCGCATCGTTGCACTGCTGATTGGTGGCTCGGGGACTATCCGGATAGACCTCTGTGGTGGTCTTGTAGGGCGCATTGGTAATACCGGCGCACAGACCGAGTTTGACGAAGGGATAGCGAATAACGCCTGGCGAAACGACCGTTGAGCCAATGATCTCGCCGTTTTCGTCTGACGGTGCAATATGGGTGACTTTGGCTACCGCCGCGATCATCGCTTGCTGAAATTCCGGCTGCGGACTTTTCGTGTCGTCAACCAAATAGAAGCCATCCGGTATCTCGCCAGGCACGCAGTCGGTGCCGTCACGCGCGGCCAATGCGGGTCGGAATTGGGACTCATCGGTATCTGTAGTTTCGTGCAGGTCGACGTGCACCAGCGCTTGATCCTTGTACGGCTCGATTAGGCTCATCAGTGCGGCCGATTCCTGCGCCAGACTATCGGCGCGAAAAGAACGATTTGGGTCCACCGCGTGTTTGTTCCAGCGATGAATCATCTCGTAGGCCCACGGACTGACGCACGGCGCGATGATCAGATTGACTCGATCTGCGTAGCCCGCCGCATGCTGACCGGCGAACTGCAAAGCGCCGTGCACGCCGCTGGTTTCGTATCCATGCACGCCACCGGTGACCAGCACGACCGGCAGTTCATCGTTCCAGTTGCGGCTCTTCAGCGCGATCAAGGGATAACGATCCGGCTGGTAGTCCAAGCGACCGTACTCGGCTACGTCAAATCGTTCGCGCAACCCATCAACCACGCTTAACACGTCGTCAGCGTAACTGCGTTTCTCGCTCTGCGTAGCCAGCCAAGCAGCAACTTCTTGCTCGCCCCAAGGCTGACCGGGCGTTCCGATGGGATATGGCGCATGAGTCGTCATTTGCGGTGCTCTGTGCTGGGCTCGGAAAGACCTAGGATTTTAGCATTGGCATCGTCAAGTGCAGCGATGCCAACGCGCAAGAAGCGCGGGGACCGTTCACAGTTTCCGAGCCCGCGCTTGAGCTATGCTGGGCGCACTTTGTAGTGGGAGTGTGGATCATGATCGGTCAAGTTCGCTATGTGCTCATGTGCTGCGCACTGTTTTCTTCGGCGCTGTTTGCTGCCGAGATCACGGTCACCTTGCGCAACTTCGAATTCGTGCCCAACGACATCACGATCCAGGTCGGCGACACGGTGAGATTCGTCAACGAGGGCGGCTTCCACGACGTCCTGGCCGACGACGGCAGCTTCGGCAATACCGCAGCGAGCGCTCCCTGGGAATTCACCCAGACCTTCGACAGCGCCGGCGAGGTCTTGGTCCATTGCTCGATCCACAGTTCACCTGGCGCCTCGATCGACAGCAACATGAACGCCCGAATCACCGTGGAAGAAGGTCCCTCGTTTACGATCAACCAGGGGCTTTCTGGCGCTTGGTTTAATTTTAACACCAGAGGTCAAGGCATTCTGTTCGATATAGAGCCCGGCAGTCAGTTCATCTTTGGCGCGATCTTTACCTATGAGACTGCAGTCGCCGCCAAGCTCGGCGCCCCGGAACACCGCTGGCTAACGCTGCAGGGCAACTACCAGGGCAATACTGCGCAGGTGCCGATCTTCGTCACCAGCGGCGGCGTGTTCGATCAGCCGGTACCCACTACCACCGTGCCAATCGGCAACGCGACGGTCGTTTTCGAATCCTGCACGTCTGCCACGCTCGGCTATGAGCTGGATGACCCACCGCTTAGCGGAAGCATTGCCTTGCAGCGCGTTATCCCGGGCACAGAAGCCCTGTGCCAGCAGTTAGAAGCGGCCGCGGCTAGCAATAAGCCTTAGCGCGGCCCTGTCAGGAATCGCGCCATGCGATTGCTTCGCACTGCTATATGGCTTTCGTTAGCGCTGGCACACGCGGCGGCGGCGCAGACCGTCTTCGAAGATTCGCGCCGCGTCGCTCTGGATACGCCTGAGGGCTGGGCGATGAGCTACGTCACTGCCTCAAGCCTGATGACCGGATTCGGTGGCAATCCGGATTTAGCTCCGTGGCAGTGGGCGATCAGCGCTGAAATCGGCACCATAGAGCACTTAAGCGCGGCGCAGCGGCAGGTCGGATTCAGCGGGGTAAAGTCAGAGGATCTGAACAAGTCGCCCGTTTTCGGTCGCGGCCGGGGCTGGCTGGGTTTACCCGGCGGCTTCGTCGCAGAGCTAGGCTACACGCCAGAGTTGGAGATCGGTGGTGCCAAACCACGCGATTTGTTCTCACTGGCGCTTGGTCGTCAGCTCTACGCCACCGAGCATTGGCAATGGTATGGGCGCGCCTTTATCCAACGCGGTCGCGCTGG
>QIMA01000027.1 GCA_003233535.1 Rhodanobacteraceae bacterium | reverse complement strand
GTTTGGTGCGCGATAAGCGGAAGACTTGGAATACGACTTGACGGCAACCCTCACACCCGGCACCATGCGCGGCTCACAGCTTACGTGGGGCGGTAGCTCAGCTGGGAGAGCGTCGCGTTCGCAATGCGAAGGTCGGGAGTTCGAGCCTCCTCCGCTCCACCAATAGCTAGATGATTTAGCTGTACTTTTAGCGCCCCGTTGAGCGGGGCGTTGTTGTGTCTGGGGTACTGTAAGTGCGCGGTACGTGCGATTTGCAGCAACGCCTCGTGGTTGTGTTGTTCTCAGCATCCACGAACCAGCGTCGGCCTGATCTATCGCGTCAACCTCTGCACTCGGCTATCTGCTGCTCAATCTGACGAAGGTAGGCGTCTGTGTACCCGTGCGATTAGCCCGCACCTGGGGCACAGCACAAGCAATAAGACACGGCCGCATTCAGCGAAAATTCTACCCACTGGGTGCAATCTGTCCGCGTCGAACGCTGTAAACTAGTCGACGTTGACTGAAATATTCACCACCGAAGGTACACGATGTACGGAAGCCCACTCTACGATGAGCGCAGATCCGCCCAAGCTGCGGCGTATTTGCTGTTCAGAGCCGGTGGCAGTTTGGACGTAATCAAGCTGGTCAAGCTGATGTACTTGAGTGAGCGATTATCACTCCAGCGATACGGAGAGCCGATCTCGGGCGATCGAATGGTTTCCATGCCGCATGGACCTGTGCTGTCGATTACCAACGATCACATCAATGGCGCCCTGCGTTCTGTCGATGGTGGTTGGGATACGTGGGTTGCAGACAGGGCCGGCCACAAAGTAGCACTCAGGGACCCGAGCATGGTTCGTTCTCCTGATGCCGATCTACTCAGGCTCAGTGAGAGCGATTTGGAGGTTCTAGATGAAACATGGGCGGCGTTCGGCCACTGGGACAAGTGGAATCTGGTCAAACACACCCACAGTAAGTGCCCCGAATGGGAAGATCCTCACGGATCAAGCAGACCCATTAACTACGACACGCTCTTCAGCAAACTCGGTTATACCAGTGAGCAAGTAACCGCACTTTTGGATCGTCTGAACCTCCAGAGTTCCCTGAACGAATCTATGGCGTGACAAGCGGTCTATGACGGCGTGGCTCGCGTCTCCTGGAGCTACGCTCTTAGTTCCGTCTGGCCCATCTGGAAATCACCTTTTCTTCTTGACCCTAGGTCCGTGCATTATTCCGGAATACGGCGACGTTAATCATGTCGTAATGGTGGGCCTTTCGTCCATTAAGATTAATTTGAACCATGACGGAGCTTGCGAACTCAATGTTGGCGACCATCCATTCATTCAGCACCCGAGCTATATCGCTTACCGCCACGCAAGGATTGACCCGTACACCCATGTTGATCGAATGGTTGCTTCAAAATGTTGGGTTGAGCATGAGCGATGTTCCGGTGATCTTCTCGATAAAGTTATCGACGGATTCCGGACATCCAAACTAGTCAGCAGGGAATTAAAGCGCATCTATATCTAATACCATTCGACCTTGATACTCGGAAATGATGTACGGCACGGATACGTGGGATGTGATGTAGGGATTGCACGTCACGCTGGCGGCAACACAAAGTCAGCTCTGCAGCCATCGAGCCCAGCGTTCGAGAGCCAACGAAATCAGGAATGGCGTGAGCCCGATGGCTGGCACCTAGCCCGATAAGAGTCTTCGCCTCGCCAACCGACTGCCCCAAAAACTCACCCAATATCACCGCGTCGCAATATTGATAGGCGCTATCGGCATAGCGATCCCAGTCAGCGTCGGCGTGAGCAGGCTGCAAACCCATGGCCGAATACACCAACGGAACACGCCTGCCGCAGATCCCGAGATCCGTCTCATTGCGACTCCCTTTTTGATTCTATAGTCGTGAAAGCGGAGCTTACTCCGGCACCAAGGGGTTGCAGTGCAACAGATATGGTTTTTGGTAACGCTGGCGTAAAGCCGACTCGGCGCGCTTAGGACATGCAGGATTAGCTTGGTTTAAAGTAGGCTGCGAAACTCACCGGGGACTGGACAAAGCATGCAAGAACAGCGCAGCAACGGCAGCTTACTTAAGGTCCTCGGCGTTGCATTCGGCCTAGCCGTAATCATCGGCAACACCATCGGCATGGGCATCTTGCGCACGCCGGGCGAAATCGCTGCGCAGCTGCCATCCGCCGGATGGTATCTGTCGGTCTGGGTCCTGGGCGCCGGCTATGCGCTGCTCGGCGCGCTGACCCTATCTGAGCTGGCAACAATGATTCCTCGCTCCGGTGGACAGTTTGCGCTGGTGCACGAGGCGCTGGGCCCGTTTCCCGGCTTCGTGGTGGGCTGGACTGACTGGATGTCTACCTGCTGTTCGGTTGCTGCGGTTGCGATCGTCATCGGTGAGTATCTAGGACCGCTGGTTCCGATACTCGAAGGATATTCGCAGTGGACGGCCTCGGCGGTGGTGCTGTTGTTCTCCGCACTGCAGTGGCACGGCATCAAGATCGGCGACCGTACTCAGCGCGCCACATCCCTGCTCAAAGCGCTCGCCCTAGTCGGTTTGGCGTTGATCGCGCTGTACTACGGGCTCACCGGGCAAGTGGTACACAGTTCCAGTGCTGAAACGCACGACTACCAGGTTCCCAACGGTATCGCCCTGCTGGCCGCCATCGTGGTTGCAGTCCAGGCGGCCATTTTTACCTACGACGGCTGGACGGGCGCCATTTATTTCGGCGAGGAGGTCACCGAACCGGAGAAAAACATCCCGCGCGCGATGATCGGCGGCGTGCTGCTGGTGATGGCCATTTACCTCAGTCTAAACGTCGCGTTCCTGATGGTTGTGCCGGTGGACGAGATGGCCGGTGATCCGTTCGTCGCAGCGACAGTGGCGACTCGGTTATTCGGTCCATCGGGTGACGATGTCATCCGCATCTTAATGCTGATCTCGCTCGTTGCCGCAGTGAATTCCCTGGTACTAATGGCCTCACGCGTGCCCTACGCGATGGCCCGCGAGAAGCTGCTGCCGCGAGGGCTTACTGCGGTGAACCACGGCGGCACGCCGACCACCGCACTGGCCGCCAGCTGCATCGTTTCGTTGGCATTCGTGGTTACGAACAGCTTCGACACCGCGCTGGCCATGCTGGCCTTCTTTTTTGTGGCCAGCTACACGCTGTCGTTTAGTTCGCTGTTTGCGATGCGCATTCGGCAACCGCAGCGGCACCGCCCGTTCAAGGTGCCTTTGTATCCGATCGTGCCGGGGCTAGCCCTGCTCGGTTCGCTGGCATTCTTGCTCGCGGCAATAATTGGCGACTTTGATAACAGCGTGTGGTCGATAGGATTGGTCGCTTTAAGCGCGCCAGCTTACTGGATCGCCAAACGCACGCAGCGCGTAGCCGACTAGCCCTCGTCCTCGATCAGCTTGCGATGGACCCGAATCGCCATCCGTCGGGCGATGATCGGTTGTTCGCGCTGCTCCAAGTGCGCGCGGGTAAATGCCGCACCAAACAGCAGAATCAGCGAAGAATAGTTCACCCACATCAACAGAAAGACCAGCGAACCGGCGGCACCATAGGCCGAAGAAGTGGCCGAATTGGCTATATACAACGCGATAATTGACCGCCCCAGGGTGAACAACACGGCCGTCACTAGGGCTCCCAAAAGTACGTCACGAAAGCTCAGCACGACGTCCGGCAGTATCCTGAATATAGCTGCGAACAGCAGCGTCGCCAGCGCCACAGAGAGCGCCAAATCGGCCCAGACCAACAGCCCCTCGCCTACCGGCAGCCAGTCTTCCGTATAGGCAATCACCGCACGTACGACGATGCTAAGCACCAGCGAAACCAGCAGCACAAAACCGATCACCAGCAGCATCGTCAGTGACAGCAAACGGCTCAACAGCAGCTTGAGCAAGCCGCTCTTCGTCGGCTTGGGCACCACTTCCCAAACGGCATTGAGCGCGTTCTGCATTTGCCCGAAAACGGTAGTCGCGCCAACCACAATGAGTCCTATACCCATGACTGTGGCCCAAATACCACCCGAATCAACCTGGGCACTCTGCACCGCAACCTGCACAAACTCCGCTGCTTGGGGACCAATCGTGCCCTCAAGCTCAGACATGATTCGCCCGGCTGCGGCATCCTCGCCCAGCACCAGCCCGACCACCGCAACCGCAACTATCACGACCGGCGCGATGGAAAACACCGTAAAGAAGGCCAGCGCAGCCGCGTAGACAAAAGCCTGCGACTCCAGCCACAAATCCACTGCGCGGCGGATAACCTCATACCAATAGCGAACAACAGCGGGCACCCGTCAAGCCTCCCGTCCGCAGGAGGCCAATCCGCTGCTACCAAGCAATCGCCTTGCCCTCAAAGTCGTAAAAACGGCCATTGTCGTCAGCATCCAGCCCTTCAATGACGCTGACCATACCGGCAACGCTCTGTTCCGTCGTGTACGTCGCAGCGCTTCCGCCCATATCGGTTTGCACCCAACCCGGATGCAGAACCACGCAGACAAAGCCCTCGAGCTTGAGTTCGGCGCTAAGAATCTTGTTGAACTGATTCAGCGCCGTCTTGCTGGCTCGGTAGCCGTACCAACGCCCGGTCGTGGATTCTTCAATGCTGCCCATCTGCGAAGACATGTTGATGATCCGTTTTGCCTGACCGGCACGCAGGTTAACCATCAGCGCCTGAGTGACTCGCAGTGGGCCAAAAGCGTTGACCGC
>QIMA01000376.1 GCA_003233535.1 Rhodanobacteraceae bacterium | reverse complement strand
GCGAGCTTCTGCAACCGGTCTGAGCGACGAGAGCCGTCCAGCCACTATCGCGGCTAGCTGGTGGTAGTGATCGCCCGTATCGATGACGACATGCCAGTAACGGATCTTACTGCGGCCCAGGAAAACTATCCACGTACTTGATCGTGAAGTCAGGAAAGCTATCCACCAGCTCAATCTTGTAATCGGCAAAGCTGTCGACCATCTCCCAGCGGCCCGCTCGATCCGGGAAGCTATCGACTACCTGCACGTGCAGATCGGCAAAGCTGCCGACCACTTTGACCTTGTAGTCCGGGAAAGAGTCCACGATCTGGATACGGCCGTGGATTGCCGAGACATCGACGTTACTATCGGCGTACGCGCTGCTGGTTAACGCGCCCACCAGCGCCAGTGAGTAAAACAAGGCTGCGCACTTGGACATTTAGGCCTGCCTGCGAATCTGTTGCTCATACTCTATCGCGATGCGCGCGAACCTGCCCGGCGTCGCCGTTGATAAGGAGAATGCGGCCCGCGAAGCGCTTGCTTGCTTGTTCGGTATGACTCACGGACCAAGCTAACCCGGAATTTCATAAACTTCACGCGCCCTTGCTAGGCCCTTGATCGCCCAGCGGTTTTTCCTCCGTCGGGTGTATGAACCACTACACCGCTCTTTTTAGAAAAATCACTGGCCTACCAATGTCCTGCGCGATCATCGCGCGAGTTCATGAAACATCCGGGCTAAGATCGACTGGTCCTCCTAGCAAAGGCGAAGCGAATGCCCATTCGCAGTTTTGAAGGTATCCGTCCGAGCGTCGGTGAGCGGACCTATATAGACGCCATGGCTACGGTTGTTGGTGACGTGGTAATGGGCGATGACGTCTCGATTTGGCCGTATTGCGCAATCCGCGGAGACGTACACCACATCCGGATTGGGGCGCGCAGCAATGTGCAGGACAACACAGTGCTGCACGTTACGCACGATGGTCCTTACACGCCTGGCGGGATGCCGCTGCTGATCGGCGAGGACGTCACCATTGGCCACGCCGCGATCCTGCACGCCTGCACGGTGGAGGATGCTTGTCTGATCGGCATGGGCAGCGTGGTGCTCGATGGCGCCCGTATCGGCAAAAACGCCATGGTGGCTGCTGGCGCCGTAGTAACGCCGGGGAAAGTCGTCGAATCTGGAACGCTTTGGGCCGGTAATCCGGCGCGGATGCTACGGCGACTGAGTGACACCGAAATTGAGGGGCTTTACTACTCGGCCAACAATTATGTGCGGCTGAAGGATCGTTACCTGTGCGAACAGCCAAAATAGTGGGGTCCTGTGCTTCTGTGAGGACACGCTGAGCAATTCACGCGGCCATTTCAGACCCGTGCTTTCTGGGCGGTGGGCCGTTGCGCCCGCCGTGTCGTTGAAGCGCGCGAGGCGCAGGCCCCGCGGGCTTTTTCGAATCTGCAGTCGCTGATGGACCACGATTGCCGCCGCGCTGCCATCATCGATTCGGGATTCGCTCAAGCAGCACGCCTCGCCCGGGTTGCCGGCCGTGGTTGTAACTTGATAACGCGACCACGCAGCGGCGCTACAATCTGCTCCTTTGCACTGCCACTGTGATCGCCCTATGTCCAATTTCCCACTGCTACGCCCTCGCCGCATGCGTCGCGACGATTTCTCCCGCCGCCTAATGCGTGAGCACACGCTCACCGTTGATGACCTGATCTGGCCGCTGTTTGTCTGTGAAGGGGAGGGCGTGCGCGATCCGGTGCCGTCGATGCCTGGCGTCGATAGAATCTCCATCGATCAGTTGTTGTTAGAAGCCAAACGCGCGGTGGACTTGGGTATTCCTGCGCTAACCCTGTTCCCAGTAATTGGAACAGAGCAAAAGAGCCTGCAGGCTGAGGAGGCCTACAACGACGACGGTCTGGTGCAGCGTGCGTTGCGGGCCGTTAAAGCCGCGTACCCGCAATTGGGCTTGATCACCGACGTGGCGCTCGATCCTTACACCTCTCACGGCCAGGACGGCGTGATCGATGACAACGGCTACGTGCTGAATGACGAAACTAACGCCATCTTGGCCAAGCAGGCGCTCAGCCACGCGCGCGCCGGCGCCGATATCGTGGCGCCCTCAGACATGATGGACGGCCGTATTGGCGATATCCGGCTGGCGTTGGAGGAGAACGATTTCACTTTGGTGCGCATCTTGGCCTACTCGGCCAAGTACGCCAGCGCATTTTACGGACCGTTTCGCGATGCAGTCGGCTCGGCGGCCAATCTTGGCGGCGGCGACAAACGCACCTACCAGATGGATCCGGCCAACGGCGCCGAGGCGCTGCATGAGGTCGCGCTGGACCTAGCCGAGGGCGCGGACATGGTGATGATCAAACCGGGCATGCCCTACCTGGACGTGGTTCGCCGAGTTAAAGATGAGTTCGCCGTGCCGACGATGGTTTATCAAGTCAGCGGTGAGTACGCGATGCTCAAGGCCGCGGCGGCAAACGGTTGGCTGGATGAGCGTCAAGTGGTAATGGAGTCGCTGCTGGGCTTCAAACGTGCCGGTGCCGACGCCGTGCTGACCTATTTTGCCCCCACCGTGGCGCAGTGGCTAGGGGAGAAGGGCTGAGGGCTGAGGAAGAGCCGAAGCGCCGCTTCGCGCGTCTTTGGGTGTAGTCGTCTCGCTTGGCGCTGTTCGCATTCGGGCAAATCAGGTCGTCGCGAACCGCTCTTCTCAGCCCTCAGCCCTCGATCGCTTGTCCCCACCGCTAGCGCTGAACTGCAACAGCGTGCATGCTTAACAGGTTGAACGCGGCCCTGTGCGGAAGAGATGTCTGGAATTGTAATCGCTGAACGATCTACAACGCTGAGCCATTTGCTGCAGCGAACCCTGTCTGCGTCCAAGCTGAGCGCGGACCGGATGCTAAATAAGTACAGTGATGCCGAACCTCTGTTATTGACGGGCATGAGCAACGGGCCGGTCCGTCTCCTGCTGCTCGGTGCACCGCAGCGCATAGCTCCGGATTTTGAGGGTTTGCTGGATCTTTTGCTCGACGAGCGCTTCGCCGACCTGCCGGTGCTGGTGCTCACCCACGAGCGTAACCAGCGGTTGAACGACTGGCTGAGTAAACGGCGGCAGTCCTCGTTGCTGCTGTGGGCAAACTTCTCGCGCATTCCGCCGCTGGTTCGTCAGTACCTGCCGGACGAGCTGCCGGGTTCGGTGACCAGAGCTAAATCCAGCACGCACCAGTTCAAGCTCAAACTGCTGTTCGTTGATGATTCGCAGAGCGTACGCTTTGCGTACGAAAAAATGCTCGTCAGTCACGGTTTCGATGTTGATCTTGCCGGCAGTCTTTCCGAGGCCTTCCAAAAGGCGCAGGACGGTGTTTACGACTTAGCGATCATCGATTACTACTTGCCCGACGGCAATGGCGATGAGCTGTGCCGCAAACTGATCGCCAACCCACGTACTCGCAGCCTGCCGATTGCGATGATTACCGGAACCTACAAAGATGCGGTGATCAAGCGCTGCCTGGATGCCGGGGCGGTTGAATGCATGTTTAAAAACGAGGTGCTGGAGCTGACCCTGGCGCGGATCAAGGCGCTCGCGCGCTCGGTGGAGGTGCAAAAATCGGTGGCCGCCGACCGCCAGCGTCTGGACGGCATTTTGGCTTCGGTGGGCGACGGCGTATACGGCGTCGATCAGGATGGCACGATTAGTTTCGCTAATCCGCGCACTCTCGAGCTACTCGGCTATGTGGATGCCGATGAGCTTCTGGGCAAGCGGGCGCACAGCCTGTTTCATTTTGCTTTGGGCGATGGCTCCCGGGTCGAAGAGCAAGACACGTCGCTAGGCCGCGCCTACGCCGAAGGCGACCCTCTGTCTGGGCATGAAACCGTGTTCTGGAGCCGAGTGGGCGAGGCTTTGCCCGTGGAATGCAGCGTGGTCCCGCTCAATATCGGCGGCAAACGCGACGGCACGGTGGTGGTTTTTCGCGACATCTCGGACCGCAAAAGCGCCGATCAAATGCGTTGGGAGATGATGCATGACGGCCTCACTGGCGCTGCAAACAAGCGCAGCTTCAATCAGGCTCTAGCCCACGAGCTGACTCAGCGCACTGAGCACGGCGGCTACTCAGCGCTGCTGCTTATTGATTTAGATCGGTTTAGCTTGATTGAGGAGCAGGCGGGGCGGCCGTTGGCGGATCGCTTGCTCGCCGATGTGGTCGCTCGATTGAAAGAGCGTCTGCGCCCAAACGACGTATTGGCGCGCTTGGAAGAAGACCACTTTGCGCTGATGCTCTCTGGTGTGCAACTGGACAACTTAATCAGCCTAGCCGATTCGGCTCGCGAGCAGATCAGAAACATCACTTTTCAGATGTATGGCAAAACCCAACAGCTGTCGGCAACGGTCGGCGTCGGGGTCATCAGCAGCGATACGCCTAGCGCTGAATATGTGCTCGAGCAATCACGCATCGCTTGCCAGACTGCCAAGCGTCGCGGCGGCAATCAAACCCAAATTCACGTAGCCCAAACCGACCAGCGGATCGCCCGCGAGCTCGACGCCGGGTGGACCACCAAGCTCAAAGAAGCGCTGCATGAAGATCGCTTCCTGCTGCTCACCCAACCCATCGTGCGCGCGCAGGAAGATGGCAACGGTGAGCTGCTGTTTGAACTGCTCATACGCATGCTCAACCGCGACGGCGAACAGATCGCACCGAGCGTGTTTGTGCCGCTGGCGGAGCGGGTCGGAAT
>QIMA01000119.1 GCA_003233535.1 Rhodanobacteraceae bacterium | reverse complement strand
CTGCGCGACGCGATCAATCGCGGTTTGGTGGCCGGTCCGCGAATCTATTCTGTGGCGAAGTCTATTGCCACCACCGGTGGTCACGCCGATCCCAGCAACGGCCAACGTGCTGGCCTGACCCCGACGCCGGGACCGGCTCAGGGCGTCGTCAACGGTGCTGATCAGGCGCGTGCGGCCGTGCGACAGCGCTACAAAGATGGCGCCGACCTGATCAAGATCACCGCAACTGGCGGCGTGCTGAGTTTGGCGGCCAACGGCCTCAATCCGCAGTTCACGTCCGAGGAGGTGCAGGCCATCGTCGATACCGCGCGCGACTACGGTATGACGGTGGCGGCACACGCCCACGGCAAAGAAGGTATGCGCCGGGCGATTGAGGCCGGTGTGACCAGTATTGAGCACGGCACGTTCATGGACGCCGAGCTGATGGATCTGATGAAGGAGCGAAAAACTTGGTATGTGCCGACTCTGATGGCCGGCTGGTGGACCGCTAACAAGGCTGAAGAGCCCGGCTACTATCCGCCGATGGTGGCGGCAAAGGCTCGAGCAATCTCGCCACAGATCGCCGTGACCTTGGCCAAGGCCTACCAACGCGGCGTGCCGATCGCATTCGGCACCGATTCCGGCGTTTCGCCGCACGGGATGAACGCTAAGGAGTTCGATTTGATGGTCGAGGCCGGGATGTCGCCTGCCGAAGCGCTGCAAGCGGCAACTTGGAATGCCGCACAGGTCTTGAACAAGGCCGATCAGTTGGGCAGCCTGGAGGTTGGTAAGTTGGCCGATATGGTCATCGTCAGCGGCGATCCCAGCCGCGAAATCAGTGCGATTCACGCGATCAAGCACGTAATTAAGGAAGGAATGGTCGTTTCTACTGGCGGCCCTGCGGCACACTAAACAGGCAGCTGAAGACAAAGCAGAGCGCGCACAGTGCAAGGACTGGACAATCAGCGTTGGCAGCAGTTGATGGAAAGGCTGGCCGCTTCAGATGCGGGCAGTCCGACCTTCAACGCATTGCAGGCCGCCTATGCAGAGCGCCATCGCTACTACCACAACCAAACGCATCTGCGCGGCTGTTTAAAGCTCTTTAACGCCGTTCGCGGCCATTTCCATCGCGCCGACGAAGGCGAGCTGGCACTGTGGTTTCATGACGGCATCTATCGCACTCGCTCGCAGAACAACGAGGCAGAGAGCGCCGCGTGGGCTCGTCGATTCTTGGAGGACGAAAAAGTCGCCCAGCCGGTCGCCGAGCGGGTCGCCACCATGATCATGGCAACCCGTCACGACGAGCCGGCCCCCAATCACGATGCGGCGCTGGTTTGCGATATCGATCTGGCCATTCTTGGAGTGCCGCCGGAAGTCTACGACGACTTCGAGAACCGAGTCCGGCGTGAGTACTGGTGGGTGCCAGAGCACGCGTTTTTAACCAAGCGCCAAGCGATCTTGGAGCGCTTCCTAGACGCTGACGGGATCTATCAAACGGACCTGCTGCGCGGACTGTTAGAGGAATCGGCACGCTCCAATTTGAGTCGCTGGGTGGGCGTTCTGGGTCGCCGAATTAGCGCCGGCTGAGGCCGTTCATCGCGCGAGTTCATGAAATATCCGGGTTAGAACACACCGACCTTCGGGACTGCGCCTAGCGGCAGACGCAAGGACGACAACACAGCACGCGCTTGCAATCCTGTTCGGCGACCCCATCGTTGTTGCTTGCCCGACTTCGTGGATGCCTGATGGCCAGCTCTGATTTTATTTTCGACGTCACCACTGAGAACTTCGAAGCCGAAGTGCTGGAAGCCTCATTCCAGACCCCGATTCTGGTCGACTTTTGGGCGCCTTGGTGCGGGCCTTGTCGAATGCTCATGCCGCTACTGGAAAAGGTCGTTGGCGAGCTCAAGGGTGCGCTGAAACTGGCCAAGGTGAATGCGGATGAAGAAGGCCAGATTGCCGCGAGCTTTGGTGTGCGCAGCCTGCCGACGGTGATGCTGATCAAGGACGGCAAACAGCTCGATGGATTCATGGGTGCGCAGCCTGAAGGCGCCATCCGCGCGTTTTTGGCCAAGCACTTGGCGCCACCCGATCAGGTGGCTGACGAGCCGGAAGAGCTGGCAGTGAACGTTGATCTGGAGCAGGTGATTGCGCAAGCCCGTCAAGCCGTCCAGGCCACCCCCGATGAGCAGGTGCCGCGGGCCATCTTGGCTGATTTGTTGCTCCGCAGCGGGTCGATCGAGGAAGCTCAATCGTTGATCGAAGGCTTGGATGAGACTGGGCGCGGTAGCGCCGAGGGTGCGCGCGCGGTTGCCCGCCTAGAGTTTGCACAGGTGGCACTGCGTGCACCCGCGGACGCAAGCCTGCGCGAGGCGCTAGCAGCCAATCCGAACGATCTACAAGCGCGCTATCAGCTGGGTGCACACAGCATCAGCGCCGGTCAGGATCAGGCCGCGCTGGATCTGTTCTTGGGTATCTTGAAGGCGGACAGGAAGTTTGAGGACGACCTGGGCCGACGCGCTTTGGTCGAGGCCTTTAAGGTGGTCGAGGATGTTGCGCTGATCGGTAACTACCGCCGCCAAATGTCGAGCCTGTTGTTTTAGAACCGGCCCGAGCGCATGCAGGCGCGACGGTTACGGCAATTACTCAGCTGGTACGTGCCGCTGCTATGCGCCGGCATTAAGGTTGAGCAAGTCGACGACGATTTCCGTTACGCACGTGAAGCCCTTGCTGAGGCGGACGCTGCTTAAGCGTTTTTTTCCAGGCCCTCGCGGCCGTGCTCGAATCGTTCCAGTTCCACCCAAGTTGGGTCGGCTGCGGCCAGCAAACGCTCAGCCACGGCGTGCTCAAACTGATCGAAATCGAAGCGCGCCCAATCAGCCAATTCCGCGCGTGTCTCACGCAGGTCCTGGCCCCATTGACGCAGGTCAAAGTGCAATACATCGACGACTTTTTGCGCTTCTTCTACGCTCAGTTCCTCGGCTGCAATCAAATACCCTTTGGCGCTAGTCATCATCTTGCTCAGCGATTGCGCGGCGGCGCTCTCTGCCTCCGGCAAGTCTTCGCGTAGCCAGTGCTTGGCGCGGTCATAAGCTAGCTGCAATCGATTGCTCATCTGCCTCACCCTCTAGTGCTAGTGCCGGAAGCTAGTGTAGCGCCGTCTGGGCGTTCGCCGCATAAGCCTGTTCGCAGTGCCATGGACTGACGCTAAGTGCCTAATTTGATTGCGAACGAGTGCTGACTTGGCCCCGGTCCGGGTTGATTGGCGTGTCTAAGTGATACTGGTAATTTTTTGCAGCGCGCAATACATTGCGCAGTTCCCTCATCAAGGATTCACATCAATGATTAAGCTAAAGAGCCTGGCTTTGGCCGG
Source organism: Rhodanobacteraceae bacterium (assembly GCA_003233535.1). Lineage (GTDB taxonomy): Bacteria > Pseudomonadota > Gammaproteobacteria > Xanthomonadales > SZUA-5 > SZUA-5. Next base: position 1,372 of record QIMA01000119.1, on the reverse strand, counting down.
TGCCGTACTGCTGGCGCTTGCCGCCTGCGGGAAGAAAGAAGAAGCTGCTGAAGCACCGGAGCAGGTGCAAGCTGCGGCCAAAGAAATGAGTCCGGTCGATACCCTGACTGCGACCAACGAAGCATTCAAGAGCAATGATCTAGGCAAGCTTTTGGCGATGGCTATGCCCGCCGATAAGCTGGCAGAAATGCGCACTGATTGGGACAAGAATCGCGCCGAGCCTGTTACCGATGAAGAGCGTCAGGAGTTTGCCGATAGCTGGGGCAAGATCACCAAGGACGGCGCAGTCGACGAATTAATGGCCGAAGCCGAGCCGCAGCTGGCCCAGATGGGCGCACAGCTACCGGCGATGATGCCGATGGTGCAGGGCATGGCGACGATGGCCGTGCAAGAAAGTGAAGATCTGACGGCAGAGCAAAAAACCGCTGTTAGCAGCGCGATGACCGGCCTGTTTGGTTGGGCCCAGAGCGCTGACCTAGCCAGTCCGGATTTGTTGCGTCAAGCGCTGACGATCGCGCACGAAAAGGGCAAGGGCCTGGATATCAATAGCATCGACGACGTACGCGCGATGGACTTCGACCAAATGCTGGGTAAGGCCTCGGTGATGATGGGTGCGGCCAAGGGCATGCTCGACGTCTACGGCCTGTCCGTCGACGATATGGTCGGCAGCATGCAGGCCGAGCAGCTGGAGATGGAGGGTGACAACGCCAAGGTTCGCACCACCTACACCATGTTTGGCAACCCGATCAGCTACGACACTGAGATGGTCAAGCTGGACGGTCGCTGGTTCAGCAAAGACAGCATGGACAGCCTGGAGAAGATGACCGCCTCTGCCGACGACGGCATGGACGGTGAGGTTGACGAAGCAGAAGTCCACTAGACTAACGCTCAATCAGTACCCAAACGGGGGCGCGAGCCCCCGTTTGTATTTGTGGCCATTGAGCCCGTCGACACCCCGGCGAGTGAGGTAATCTCGGGTCGGAGTCCATTCCACTGTTACATGCAGATCGCGCGCTGGTCGTTGATACTTGCGCTACACCACACTTGGGTCTGCTGTGCGCAAACCACAGGGCGTGTGAATGAGCCAGACCAGCCAAAGCAGTAATCGAGCAAGCCGCAACGAGGACCGTCCCTGGTGGCTGGGCTTGCTTGAGCGTGTGATTCGTCCGTTCGTCACAATTAAACTGCTGCCACCGGCGCCGGATCAAACGCCGCTAGACTCTGAACGCCCCGTGCTCTACGTGCTTGAGCACCATGGCCTGAGTAACTTATTGCTGCTTGATCGCGCTTGCCGTGAAGGTGGCTTGCCCAGCCCCAGCCTGCGTTTGCCGGGAACCCGTCGGCGCTCGGTGTTTGCATTGAGTCAACGGCG
>QIMA01000510.1 GCA_003233535.1 Rhodanobacteraceae bacterium | reverse complement strand
AAGGCGTGTCCGGCCTGCCGTTCGGATGCATTGCGGGGTCATGCCAGCAACGAGCAGGTGATCCGCGGTCTACCAATGCATGGCAAGCGGGTCGGCATCTATGTCGATACCCGACGCTGGTGCTGTGCGACCTGTGGCAAAACCTTCATGCAAATGCTCCCCGCCGTTGACGGCAAACGGGAGATGACCGAGCGGTTAGTGTGCTGGATTGGTCAACAAAGTGTTGCTGCCGATTGAATATTGACCACGCTCATGGCAAATAGGGTGCGGCTTGTTGTTTGGCCGCTCTGGTCAACGCGCAACTGGTACAACCCGCATTCTCTGGTCAAATTTCATCCGGCGCCAACAGGCGAGACCGGTCTTGGGGCTAGGCGAAGCCCTACGCGAAGCCGTGGTGAGAGCCCCAAATCATATGCGTAACTACACACAAATCGTTATTTTTCGCGTATGATCCGGGAATGGCTACAGTTGAGCAGTACATGGAGGATCGCCTCGCACAGGGTCACGCTTACTTTCTGCGGGAAGAAGCGCTGGCCGCGCTCGGCTCGTCGCCTGAAACGTTGAATATGGCGCTCATGCGGCAAGCCAAGAAGAACCGCCTGGCGAGCCCTCGGCGTGGCTTTTATTTGATTCTTCGCCCGGAAGACCGGGCCATCGGGGCGCCCGATCCGGCACGTTGGATCGATCCGCTGATGAAGTATCTTCGGGTTGATTACCGTATCGCGCTGTTGCGCGCAGCCGCTTTTCACGGCGCCTCGCACCAGGCGGCCATGGTGTTCCAGGTGATCGTGCCCAAGCAGACGCGGAGCTTCGAAATTGGCCGGCACCGTTTGGAGTTCGTTTATCAGAATCCCTCCGCGTTCGGCAAGGTCAATCGACCAGACTGGCTGAACTCGCTGAAAAGTGCTGCGGGCTTCGCGAAGGTCGCCGGCATCGAATTGACGCTGCTCGATTGCGCGCGCTATTTCCATAAGGCAGGGGGCATCAATGGCGTGGCCCAGATCGTGAAGGATTTGGGCGGGCAAGCTCGGTCGGACAAGCTGGCTAAGCTCGCTGCTCATTACGAAAACTCATCCATGCGCCGCCTCGGCTACTTGCTGGAGCGCATGCGTCACGTGCGGCAAGCGAACGCCCTGCGATCCTTTGCCAAGAAAGCCAAGGCGACGGTGTTACTGGACCCCTCCGTCAAGCCTTTGATCGAAGAGTTGCCCGGCCTCCACGAGAAAGAATCCCAATGGCGGCTGATCCTCAATGAATCCGTGGAGGTCGATTTTTGATTCCTCAAGCCTATCTCCAGGCTTGGAGTGCTGAGGCACCATGGCCTGATTTACGCCAAGTTGAGCAGGACCTCATCATCTGCCGTGCGCTATGCGACGTGTTCAACGCACCCGCGTTGCGGGGAAAAATTGCGTTGCGCGGCGGCACCGCGATCAACAAGCTGCTGTTCCGGCAACCGCTGCGCTATTCCGAAGACGTCGACCTGGTGCAGACGCATGCCGAGCCGATCGGTGCGACGATTGTTGCGATCCGCGATGCACTTGCGTGGCTGGGCAAGTGCAACCGGGTGCAGGCGGGGCATTCGATGCATCTGGTGTTCAAATTCACGCCAGAGGCCGACACGGACTCGAAGCTGAAGCTGAAGGTCGAAATCAATACCCGCGAACATGGAAGCCTGTTAGGTGTTTGCCACTATCCATTCAGGGTGGAGAGCGACTGGTATCAGGGCAAGACCGAGATTGCGTCCTTCGAGCCTGAAGAACTGTTCGGCACCAAGTTGCGTGCACTCTTGCAGCGGCGCAAGAACCGCGACTTGTTCGACCTTGTACAAGGGCTGAAAGTGCTGGCACTGGATACCGATAAGTTGGTGGCCAGCTTCGAGCATTACCTCGCGCTTGAAGGTAAGCCGATCACGCGCGCGGTGGCCGAGCAGCGCATGCTGGAGAAGCTGACGCATAGCCTGACGGAAGATATCGCGCCGTTGTTGCCCGCCGGGGTGCGCTTCAACGAAGACGACGCGCTGGATGCCTTCGAGCGGGTTTGGTTGGAACTGGTGGTTCGGCTCAAAGGTGACGCATGGAAGTTGACCGACAAGGTGGTCACCGAGCTTCGCAACAAGGGGTATCCTACATTGTTGACGCCAAGCTGACTCCGCTCTAGCGCCGTTCAGTTACAACGTGGTGGAGGCGCTGGATGGCAACACCTGGGTACCGCCGGCGCTCGCGGCGGGTTCGGCCACCGCCGCGGCCGTGATGCTCTGTCGATGGCTGGAGGCGCTGCGAACCGTAAGGGTGGAAGACTTCCGATGGCTGGTCGAAAAGTGGACCACCGCCAGTGAGCGCGAGCGTGGCCGGATGGTGCTGGTCGACGATGCCGAAGTCGAGCTGGCCCATCGCCTGAGTGATTCGGCCCACGTCCAGCTCCAGATCAGTCACAGCAAGGTCGCCCAAAGGAATCAGGATGGCGACACGAAGCCAGTCACCCGCATGCGCATCAAGTGCATGGATGCTCATGGCCAAGCCATCACGCGCGATACCCTGGCGGTCCGCTGGGTGATGACGTATGTGGCGGCGAAATGGGCCAACTGCAGATACTCGACATAGCGGACTGCCGTACGGGGATTGCCAGGGATGGAGGAAGCTCGGAGCTACATCCAGGTGTGGCTGGCTGGGTCCGATGCAAGCCCGGAATCGCTCACGGACAGGCGTGCCCGGCGGGTTATCGCGGCAGCGGATCGGATCTTGCGCGCCGGAGTACTTGATGAGTGATCCAGGACAGGATGGATAAGCGGGCATAGACAACGAAAGGTCGGCGGCCAGTCGGTCACCGACCAGGATGACGACCCCACTGCATGCCGAGACCTACGGCGAGCCGGTGGCTGTGGTGACGCTGATCCACCACATGCTGGAGGCGTTCAAGGCGAGGGATCGGGGGTTCCGGCGGGGACAGCTCGTATCTCACCATAATCCAAGTGTTGGATGGCACAAGAAGTGCCTATATTTGGGTAGTTTAAAATTATCGTAGTCTGGCTACGAAATTTACGATCAATCCAAATTGACGAGCCTTTGAAAAAGATGTATACGTCGTAGCATGGCTACGACAGAACGAAGTAAACTAAATTCGCTCTACACTCGGCTTGCGCCAAGTGCGGCGCTAACCTCTAAAGATCTGGCGGCGTTGGATATCTCCGCGGATTTGGCGGTTCACTACGTGCGCGCGGGCTGGCTCACGCGTCTGGCACGTGGCGTGTACTGTCGTCCCAACGACACGTTGACGCTGTATCCCAGTCTTGTGCTGCTGCAACGCAAGTTCGAAGGCCTCCATGTTGGCGGCAAATCGGCGCTCGACTGGTATGGCCTGCGCCAGTACGTCTCCCAACAACCTATGCTGCATCTGTATGGCTGGGAGTCGGGGCATTTGCCGGACTGGTTTACAGAGCGCTTCCCGGCGGAGTATCACCGCAAACGTCTGTTTGATGAGCTTCCCGATGCCTTGCGGCATGTCGGTCCCTTCGAGAAACGAAGTGGCGCGCCGCAGGCCTCGGCACCGGAGCGGGCGCTGCTGGAACTGCTGAGCGATGTGGGCGTACGCCAGACGCTGCAGGAGGCTCGTGAGCTCGTCGAGAGCAGCTATAGCCTGCGTGCCAACGTGCTGCTCGAACTGTTGCAACACTGCAAGAGCGTCAAGACCGTGCGGCTGTGCCTCCAGCTCGGCCGCGAAGGAGCGTTGCCCTGGGTTGCGAAGCTCGATTCCGCCCAATTGCCGACGGGCAGTGACCGCCCCTGGGTCTCCCAGTCGGGTGATGGCTTGTTGGTACTCAAGCCATGAACTCGGCTTATCTCAAGACCGTACGTCTACTGATACAGGTCGCGCCGTTCGTATGTGTGGATAACACCTTCGCCTTGAAGGGGGGTACGGCCATTAACCTCTTCGTGCGCGACATGCCGCGCCTGTCGGTGGATCTCGATCTGGTTTTTCCTGACTACACGCTGCCGCGCGAAGACGCACTGGAACAGATCAACAACGCCATTCGTCAGGCCGCTGAGCGCCTGAACAGACGAGGGTTCCAGACCCATATACCTGCTGCCGCTGCGGGCGAGACGAAGCTATTGGTACGGCGGGATCGTATTGAGGTCAAAATCGAAGCCAATGTCGTCATGCGCGGTACGGTGAAGCCGGTACGACGTACCTCGCTTACGCCGGTTGCCAGCGACACATTGCTTGCCAATCTGGATATTCCCGTGGTCTCGCTAGAAGACATGTATGGTGGCAAGCTGGTGGCCGCGCTGGATCGTCAACATCCGCGCGACTTGTTCGATGTGATGCAGCTTTTTGCGAATGAAGGGATCACGCCGGGTATTCGGCGCGCCTTTGTCGTCTACCTGGCTAGCCACAATCGGCCCGTGCATTAAGTGCTGTTTCCGATGCTTAGAGACATCAGCTACGACTACACGCACAACTTCGAAGGCATGACCGCCGATCCGGTGCCGCTTGATGACTTGCTGGCGGTACGTGATCGGCTGATGCGGGAACTTCAGCAAGGGCTGGATGACAAGGAACGCCGATTTTTGCTGTCACTGGTTGCCGGCGAGCCTGAGTGGTCCTTGCTGGGGATCGCTCATCTTGAGCAATTGCCAGGGATCCGTTGGAAGCTGCACAACCTAGCAAAGTTGAAAAAATCGAACACCAAGAAGTTTTCAGAACAGGCTGACGTGCTGGCCACCCGACTGG
>QIMA01000374.1 GCA_003233535.1 Rhodanobacteraceae bacterium | reverse complement strand
GGTTACCTGCTTGGAAGAGCCGGATGCGGGAAAGCCGCACGTCCGGTTCTGTGAGGGTGACGATCAGTGATGATCAGATCTACTCGACTAGCTGAGGGTGGCCGGCTTAACTTGGGTGGATTGCGTCTGCAACGGCCACCTTGACCTATACTCGACCGGCAGTCGCGACAGGGAATCAGCCTTTTGGATGCATGCCCGCCGGCGGGTGCTTCGGCCAACCCGCGGCAAACACTGATGATCGTGGACGACGTACCCGCCAATATTCGCGTATTGGTCAACGCGCTCAGCGTCGATTACGAGATCGTCGCTGCGACCCGAGGCAATGACGTATTGCGCTTGGCAGAGCGAGCAAAACCGGCGCTGATTTTACTTGATATAGAGCTGCCCGACGTCGACGGTTATAGCTTGTGTCAGCAGCTTCGTCAGTCGCCTAGTTGCGGCCAGATCCCGGTGATTTTTGTCACCGCTCGCGATCATGAAGCAGACGAAGTCCGAGGGCTTCGGCTGGGCGCAGTGGACTACATTACTAAGCCCTTCAGCAGCGCAATCGTGCAGGCGCGGGTGCGGACTCATCTAGAGCTAAAGCGCTATCGCGATCTGTTGCGCAACCGCTCAGACTCCGACGGATTGACTGGATTGGCTAACCGGCGCCGTTTCGACGAATATCTGGCGCAGCAATCGGCGACAGCTCTTGGTGCAGGGACGTCGCTGGCCTTGATTATGGCCGACGTCGACCGCTTCAAGTCCTACAACGATCGTTACGGTCATTTAGCCGGTGACGACTGTCTAAAGCGCGTGGCGCAAACGATGCGCGAGGTGTTCGGCGATGAGGGGGTTCTGGTTGCCCGCTATGGCGGCGAGGAGTTTGTCTGCGTGATGCCGGAAACTGACCGCGGCTCAGCGCAGGCTGCCGCCGAAGCGTGTCGCCGGCGACTGCTCGAAGCCGAGATCGCCCATGAAGGCAACCCTCCGGACGGCTTGGTCAGTCTAAGCCTGGGTGTGGCTGTGCTCGAATCCATCGATAAGCAACCAGCCCATGCGCTCTGCGCGCGTGCCGATCGGGCGCTATATCAAGCAAAAATGCGGGGCAGGAATCGTGTTTGCAGCCAGTAGACTGCTTATTTGTACGACTCAAGCCTTGGCTTGCGTGATCGTTTGCTTCGGCACACCCGTGGCACAAGCACGATCACCCGAAGCTGGTCGCATAGCGCTGACCAATTTCAGCCCGCGCGACTACGGCTCTGCACCACAAAACTGGGCGCTTGCGCAGGACCCTGTCGGAGCGATTTATGTCGGCAATACCAATGGTTTGCTGCACTACGATGGGGTCGAATTTCGCACCTTAGAAACGCCTAATCGCACCGCGATCCGGTCAATGGTGCGAGGAGCAGACGGGCGAATCTACGTCGGAGGCCAAGGCGAGTTTGGCGTCCTTGAACAGTCTGGAAACGCACCTCTGCGCCTAGTCTCTTTGAGCGCCGACCTGCCCGCGGATGTCGCTGGGTTCGCCGACGTTTGGTGGACGTTGGCGAGCGACAGCGCGGTCTACTTTCAAGCGCAATCTCAGGTTTTTCGCTATCAAAATGAAAGAATAGACGCGTTTGCTCCGAGCAATGGCGCGCGTTGGCTGCGCGCCTTCATGGTCGGTCAACGCCTATTGGTCAACGAAAGTGAGCGCGGAATTGTCGAACTTATAGGCGACCGCTTTGAACCTCTGCCCGATACCCAGGCTCTTGCTGGCAAGCGCTTGGTTTACGCCTACGCCTTGGATCCTGCCGGGCAACAGATGCTGCTGATCACGGACCGCAACGGCTGGTTTCTACACGACGGCGTCCGAGCGCAGCCGTTCAGCACCGAAATTGACGATGAACTGGCGACGCTCCCGGTTTACAACGGAACGCGAATCGATGACCAGCACTTTGTCGTCACCACCTTAAGCGATGGCGTTCTGGTGATGAATACCCGCGGTGAGTTGCTTACCCGATTACAGCGTAAGGATGGTCTTCGCACCAACCAGGTGCTGAGCGCACTGTCCGATCAGGAAGGTGGGCTGTGGTTAGGTTTAGGTAATGGACTGGCTCGCGCTGAGCCGTTTTCGGCTCTGAGCCATTTTGGTGAAGCAGATGGCGCAAACGGATTGGTGACCGTGTTCGCCCGGCATGCGGGCGAGCTATACGCTGGCGGACTCGAGGGCTTACACAAGCTAAACGCTGCGCAGCGACGCTTTGAGCCAGCGGATCCTGATCTATTAGCAGGGCCGATTTGGGCTCTGCAGCCGTTGGCTGACGGTTTGCTAGTTGGACACTCTAGCGGCACCTTTTGGCTGACTGACTCGGGCAGCGTACAAGTTAGCAGTTTCACCCCGACAATGGCCCTTGTGACCGACCGCAACGACCCGGATCGCGTTTGGGTTGGGCACGCCGCGGGCGTATCCAGCCTGCGGCGGAATGCAACTGGCTGGAGCCAGGAGCCGCTGCTGATAGAGACCAGTTCGTTCGTTCGTTCTCTAATTCAGGATGCCGATGGCGCGCTTTGGATTGGCAGCGAACAAGACGGCGTAGTCCGCGTTGAGCCCATACCCGCAGGTATTCGGCAAGACCCCGCAGATCCTGCACAGGTTTTTCGGTTCACGCAGGCTGACGGCCTGCCCTCACCGTTAAGGACTCGAGTTTTGCTGGTGGGTGCGAGTTTGCGCGTGTACTCAGACGAAACCCTGCTGCAGTTTGACCCCAATCAAGGTGCATTAGTCCCTGATCCGGAATTCACTTGGCTGGAGGAAAGTGGCGTCAGCTTGGATCCGCCGCATACGCAAACTGCGGACGGTCGCTTGTGGGGGCGCGTTCGAGACAGCAATGGTTCGGGCTCTATCGGTGCGGCGAGCAAGGATCAGGCTGGACTCTGGCGTTGGTCAGCCGAGGGTCTGGGGGCGTTATCGGGACTGCAGCTCAGTGGTGCCATGGCAGAGGCGGATGGAACACTTTGGCTGGCAACCGATGAAGGGATCTATCGCTTTGAGAGCAGCATACAGGCTGATCGCGATCAGCCGTTTAGCACACTAATCACGCAGGTCGATCGCGACGCGCAAACGCTCTCTCAAGGTGCACTCGATCGGCTGAACGAGCCGCTTCCCTATCTCAACACCGGCATGCGGTTTGGCTATGCGGCAACCACTTTCCAGGCACCAGAGCTGTCACGCTATCAGACGCGATTGAACGGACAAGACACACAATGGTCGGCGTGGAGTGCAGAGACCTACAGGGACTACACCAATCTTCGCGAAGGCAGTTATTCGTTCCGCGTACGTGCGCGCAACGTGCACGGTTTCGTCAGCCCAGAGGCGAGCTTCGGTTTTCAAATTTTGCCTCCTTGGTACCGCAGTCACTGGGCGACAATAGCGCTATTTCTAGGCTTGGGCTTGTTCGGCTGGATGCTTATCGCGTGGCGGACTCGTCGGCTTAAGAATGATCGCGTGCATTTGGAAAGCGTTGTTGCTGAGCGCACGCAGCAGCTGGAGCAGCGTGGCGTACAACTGCAGCGTGCTCGCGACGAAGCCGAATCCGCGGCGCGCGCCAAGAGCGAATTCTTAGCCACCATGAGTCATGAGATTCGCACGCCGATGAATGCGATTATCGGCTTCTCGCGACTAGGTGAGCAAACCAGCCAGCCCGATTTGGTTCGCAACTACTTGCACAAAGTGGGTCAGGCCGCTGACACACTACTATCGCTGATTAACGACGTATTGGATTTTTCCAAGGTTGAATCTGGTCGTTTGGAACTCGAACAAGCCCATTTCGATCTGCACAAATTACTGTTGGATACGCTCGGCTTGCTGTCATCGCGGGCGCAACAGAAGCGCCTCAAACTCGAAATCGATGATCTGCTATCCGTGCCGCGCTATGTCGTAGGCGATCAACTGCGGCTGCAACAGGTGCTATTTAACCTAGTCGGCAATGCGTTGAAGTTTACTGAGCAAGGCCACGTGACCGTTGAGGTACGTAGCGAGACCGATGGCCAGAACATCACTTTGGTTGTCGCCGTACGTGACACCGGCATAGGCATCGCCAGCGAGCGCCTGAACGGATTGTTTGACGCCTTTACCCAAGCCGACGCCGGCACCGCTCGGCGCTACGGAGGCAGCGGCCTTGGGCTGTCTATATCGCAGCAGTTGGTGGCGCTAATGGGCGGAGAGATCGAGGTTGAGAGCGAACTGGGCAAAGGCAGCGTGTTTCGTTTTGATATCGCTCTACAACTCGGTAACAGCGACGAAGTCCGCGCGCCTGAACAAGCGCAGAGTCGCCATGGGCAGCTATCCGGACTGCGGGTGCTCCTGGTTGAGGACAATGCAATTAATCAAGAGGTCGCGGTACAAATCATGGCGCGGCATGGAATCCACACACGCTTAGCGAGCAGCGGCGGCGAAGCCCTCGCTGCGCTCAACCAGGCGCCGTTCGACGCGGTTTTGATGGACGTCCACATGCCTGACATGGACGGCTGTGAAACGACGAAACGCATCCGCGCGCAGCGTCGCTTTCGTGATCTTCCCATTATCGCCGTGACTGCGCATGCCGTTGCTGGATACCGCACGCGCTGCCTGCAATCAGGAATGAATGATTTTTTGAGCAAGCCCTACGAGCCAGAGGCCTTGCTGAGCGCGATTGGGCTATGGACCAGCGCTGCGCATCGCGAGGCTGACGGAAGCACTAGTGGCGCAGCGCGAGTACACACCCG
>QIMA01000172.1 GCA_003233535.1 Rhodanobacteraceae bacterium | reverse complement strand
GGATCAACTCCGCCGTGGCCGCGGGCGGCAAGCTGCTGTGTGGCGGCAAACGCGATGGCGCCATGCTCGAAGCCACGCTGTTAGAAGACGTGCCCGGCACTGAGGCGGTGAGCTGCGAAGAAGCCTTTGGCCCGGTCGCCCTGCTCACCCGCTTCAACGACTTCGACGAGGCGATCAAGCGCATCAACGATAGCGTCTTTGGCCTGCAGGCCGGCTTGTTCAGCAACGACATACGCAAGGCCATGAAAGCCTGGGATCACCTCGACGTCGGCGGCGTGGTCGTCGGCGACGTGCCCTCCTGGCGCGTCGACAACATGCCTTACGGTGGTGTTAAGGACTCCGGCCTGGGTCGCGAAGGGGTTAAGTTTGCGATCGAGGATATGAGCGAGATCCGGCTGTTGGTGATTAAGGATCAGGATTAGTTTTAGGGCTGAGGGCTGAGGGTGTATGACCGGGCTGAGAAGAGCAAAAGCCTACGGTTCGCGACATTCACGTCGCGTCCGTAGGCTGGGCAGAGGAAAGCCTTAACCGACTCTTAGCTAGCACTCCTATGCTGACACCGAAGCCCACCCTACCGGCGATCCGAATGCTCTCTACCGATCCGCCCCAAATACCTGGGTTGTACATCCAGTTCCCGCCCAGCATGCAGAGGTCCGCACAGAAGCCTGCCTAGTTGGTTCCGTATACAAGAACATAATTTGCTAAATGCTCTTTTATATGAGAACTTATATCAATTATTGTTCTTGAATAAAACAACATGGGCAGCATCAAGCAGGTTGAGCGGTCACAGCTGCAAGAGCAGATCAATGCCCTCAACAGGCTGTTGAGCCAGGCGAGCGGTCTGCCCAGCGGAGGCTGGATACGCCGTATGCGCAAGGCATTGGGGATGTCTGGCGCGGCACTAAGCAGGCGATTGGGCGGCGGCCGTACGCAGGTGGCGAATCTGGAGCGGTACGAGCGTGAGGAGGGCGTGTCGCTGCGGAACATGCGCGAGGCGGCGGAAGCCATGGGTTGTCGCTTTGTGTATGCCATTGTGCCCCCGTCCGGCAGCAACGTGGAGTCGCTGATAAACCGGCAGGCGCGGAAGAAAACTAAAAAGCAGATTCACGCCGCAGCTGGTCATATGGCACTGGAAGATCAGAGCCTGTCGGCAGCGGACCAACGGGCTGAACTGGAACGGCTCAGCCAGGCTTTACTGCAGAAGCTGCCTCGGGACTTCTGGACTCCCGATGACTAGGTATGCCGATATTGGCACCCAACAAGGCGAACCAGACGGTGCAACCCCTTTAGACCCGGATGAAGCCCGGGGCCTGAAGCTCGATTCCATCCTCACCCGAGCTAATCTGGACCGCGTGGAGCAAGCCAACATCATCGAGGGCCTGCGCTGGTTGGCCAAGCGCCGCGATATGCGGGTATTGGATGGTCAAGTCCTGCGTACATTGCACAAGCAACTGTTCGGCCAGGTGTGGCGCTGGGCGGGAAGCTACCGAAGGACCGAAAAGAACATCGGCGTCGATCCAGGACAAATCCAGGTGGCATTGCGAAATCTCCTAGCCCGGATACGGTGATCTGGGGCAGCGTGGCTGCCAACCTGGCCTGGTCCAACATCGCTCGCGAGGTGCTGCTGGACGCCGGTATCGACCCGCACACGCCGGCCTGGAGCACGACCTTGGCCTGCTCGACCAGCATGGTTGCGGCCTTCGAGGGCGCGGCGCAGATTCAGCGCGGCGGAGCGGATCTGGTTTTAGCCGGTGGGTCGGAAAGCATGAGTCGGGTGCAGATCGGGCTCACTCAGCGTTTGAGCGACTGGATACGGCGCTTCGGTCAGGCGCGCAGTATGGGCGATCGCTTCGGCCTGCTCGGCAAGCTGCCCTGGGGCGCGTTGCGACTGCATATCCCGAAGGTGGCCAGCCGCACCACCGGATTGTCGATGGGCGAGCACACTGAGCTGATGGCCAAGCAGTGGAATCTGCGGCGTTTGGATCAAGATGCGATAGCGCTAGCAAGTCACCAGAACGCGGTGCGGGCGCAGGGCGAGGGCTTTTTCGACTCGCTGATTAGCGCCGTCGACGGTCATCAGCGCGACGGCATGCCGCGGCCCAGGACCTCGGCCGAACGCCTAGCCAAGCTCAAGCCGGCCTTCGATCGTAGCGATGCCGGTACACTCACCGCGGGTAATTCTTCGCCACTCACCGACGGCGCCGCTGGCCTGTGGGTCGGCAGCATCGAAGGCCTGCAACGACTGCCGGAAGAACTGCCCCGCGTGGAGTTGGTGGACTTCGAAATGGCCGCTGTTGATCTACGTGTAGAAGGCTTGCTGATGGCCCCGGCGTACGCCATCCCGCGCCTGTTGGCGAGGCAAGAGCTGACCTACGCCGACATTAATCTGTGGGAGATCCACGAGGCCTTTGCCGCGCAGGTACTGGCCAATTTGGCCGCTTTGGACAGCGCTGAATTTGTCAGCGAGAACGCTGGGGTCAGCAACTCGCTGGGCCAGGTCGACCGCGAACGCATGAACCCCAACGGCGGCAGCCTGGCGCTGGGCCACCCCTTCGGCGCCACCGGCGCGCGAATCCTCTCGCAAGCGATCAAAGAGCTAGCCGCGCGACCTGCCGGCAGCTACGCGATTGTCAGCATCTGCGCTGACGGCGGACAGGGGACAGTTGCGTTGCTGCGCAACTGGCAAGGGGACGCGTAGAGATCATGGCTTTGTTTGCTTCAATCCGGAAAAGGATGGCGGTCAAGAGCTACCCCGGATACTTCATAAACTTCGGCGCGATGCCGCGTCAGCTATCGGCACGATCGGTTGTAACCAAAGATCGTGCCGCGGATGCGGATGTAAAGGCCTGCAAAACTAAGACGCTGGTTGCCACAAAGACGACCGTCCACACTCATGGCGCTGGCAATCAGCGCCCGGTGGCGGTAGCGTCAGGGGTTCGTTGACGGCAGAAAAGGGGACTGCCATGAGCGAAGCCGATCCGCGCGCTCCAGGAGCGCCGTGGCTGACGCCCTATCTGACCGTGCGTAATGCGCAAGCTTCACTGCAATTCTACGAGCAGGCCTTTGGCTTCCGTGCGGGTAATGTGTCGCCTGACGATTCCGGTCAGGCCGAACACTGTGAGATGTATTACCGCGACAGTTTGATCGCTATGTTTGCGCCTGAAGCGGCATTCGGCAACACGGCAAAGTCGCCGCGCACGCTGGGAATCGAACCTCCGCAGACGTTCTATGTTTATTGTGATGATCCCGACGCGATCTTCGGTCAGGCCATAGCCGCAGGCGCCCACGCAGTGGTTCCGCCGTCTGATCAGCCTTGGGGTGACCGGATGTGCTGCGTGCGCGACATCGATGGCTATCAGTGGGGGTTCGCGCGCTACAAAGGCCCGGCTGAGCCCGGTGAAACCGCCTAGCCCAGCAGCGCCAGCTCGGCCGACCGGGCCGTTCAGGAACAGGCGCTTGGTCACCAACCCTTGAAATTAGCGGATCCGTCCACATTTCCCGGCGGCACCGCAACGAGCCACGACCATGCCGATTTACGAATTTGAATGCGTCCCGCAGGGCCACATCTTTGATCGCCTGCAGAAAATGGACGACCCAGATCCTGCTACCTGCGACGTTTGTGGCGAAGGCTCGGTCCGAAGACGCGTCACCGCGCCCGCCTTCCGACTAGCTGGCACCGGCTGGTACGAGACTGACTTCAAGGGCGACAAAGAGAAACGGCGCAATCTGGCTGGCGAGAGCTCGAGCGCTAGTACCAGCAGCAGCGCAAGCGAGTCTTCAAGCGGAACTGGCGACAGCGGCTCTTCAGGCAGCAAGCCCGAGAGCAAGCCCGCGGCAAGCAGCAGCGACTAACGCCACGCCGCGTTCAAGTTGTGGCGAAGTCTGACTGTCGCGAAGATGTCCGACGCCGCCGTTGCCCTGCACCGGCACCGGGCTAGCTACGTCAGCCGCTGCAGCATTGCCTGCACTAAAGCGGCGGCCCATCGTTAACTCGATTAACCCTCGTTGGTCGTTACCGTAATGGTCAACCGCGACTTTGCGGCCGGATTCTTCGGTTTCTTGTCGCCTGGATAGCTGAGCGCGATCACGGCAACCATATCGGCGCCTTCGTCCACCGTGAACCCGCCCCGGCTGTAAGAGCGGTGCAGCTTGCCTCGGGTACCCTTGCTGTCGATCAGCTTGAAGCCCTCTGCCTGCAGATTGCTTTGCAGCTGGGCAACGGCTTCGATCTCATCGATGCCAAACACCTCCATCTCCGACCTGAGTATGCGGATCGGGCCGGTAGTGTCCTTCTGCTCGATCAAACTGTAGTCAAAGGGCAGCACTAGGCCGCTGATCAGCGGCGCGTCGAGCAGCACGCGCACGCCGTCGTCGACGACTTCCGGCTCCGCAGCGGCAATGGCGTTGTAAACCGGTTTGTCCGGCTTGGCCTCGGTGATCAGCGGTGCGGTTTCCTCAGCCGGCGGCTCGGCATCACTACAGGCGATCAGGCTCATCGCCACCAACAACGGACAGGCCAACAACAGCAGTCGCTCACTCATGCTTGACTCACTCTACAATTTGAAAGGACTTCGTTGAGACCAAATCACGCGACCAAAAGTTCCCGCGATCACCCAAGCAACTGGCGGCGCAAGGATGCTAGCCCGGATATTTCATGAACTCGCGCGATGCTCGCGCAGGACATTGGTAAGCCAGTGGTTTTTCACAGTGTTTTTCAAGAAAAGGGAGCGGTGT
>QIMA01000258.1 GCA_003233535.1 Rhodanobacteraceae bacterium | reverse complement strand
GTAGTGGTTCATACACCCGACTGAGGAAAAACCGCTGGGCGATCAAGGGCCTAGCGAGGGCGCGTGAAGTTTATGAAACATCCGGGCTAGGTCTAGTCGAATCCTGAAGTTCTCTGTCGGGCACGCTTAGGCTTTGCACGACCTACGGGAGTCCAGGGCAACCAGTACAAGCTGCGGAGCCAAGCCGCCCGACTGCTCTTCTCAGCCCTCAGCCCTGCATCCCACATCAGGTTGGTTCGAACCCGCGGACCATGGCGGTTCCACGTACGCCAAGTTGACTGAGGTACTCTGTCGCGTCAAATCAGCGATGCCAGGAGCAGCGATGCGCGCAGTACAGTGTCAACAATGGGGTGGGCCGGAACTGCTTCAGGTTGTGGATCTCGCTTTGCCGGAACCCGGACCGGGGCAAGTGCGGATTAAGGTGGCAGCGGCGAGTGTCAATTTCCCCGATTTGCTGATCATCCAAAACAAATACCAGATGCAGCCACCCCTGCCGTTTACGCCAGGCGCTGAGGTGGCCGGTGAGATCACTGCGGTGGGCGAGGGCGTGGAGGGGCTGAAGCTTGGCATGCAGGTGGCGGCACTATGCATGGTCGGCGGATTTGCCGAGGAGTGTTTGGCTGCGGCTGCTGCCTGTATGCCACTGCCTCCCGGTGTACCGGCCACGTTGGCGGCTGCCTTCGTGCTCGCTTATGGCACCAGCTGGCACGCCTTACGCGACCGCGCTGAGCTGAAGGCAGGCGAGACCGTTTTGATCCTAGGTGCCGCTGGCGGCGTCGGACTTGCAGCGGTGGAAATTGCTAAGGCGATTGGCGCCACGGTCATTGCCGCGGCGTCTAGCGACGAGAAGTTGGCCGTTTGCCGAGAGCACGGTGCGGACCACATGATCAACTACAGCGATGGCGATTTGCGCGCGAAGATCAAAGCCGTGACCGCTGGCAAGGGCCCAGACGTAGTCGTCGATCCCGTCGGAGGGAGCTTTGCCGAACCGGTTTTCCGCTCGATCGCCTGGCGTGGTCGGTACCTAGTCATCGGCTTCGCTGGCGGCAGCGTTCCGTCGCTACCGTTGAACCTGCCGCTGTTAAAGGGTGCGTCCTTGGTTGGCGTGTTCTGGGGTGAATTTGCCAAGCGCGAACCGAAGCAGAATGCTGCCGGAATGGTGGAATTGATGGACTGGGTCGCCAGCGGCAAATTGCGGCCGTTAATTTCGCGGCAATACAGCCTCAATGAAGTGCCGCAGGCGCTGACGGACATGGGCGAACGTCGGGTGGTCGGAAAAATTGTCGTCGTTCCCTAAGGGAATGCTCGTATCCCGGCTGTTTCATGAACTCGCGCGATGATCGCGCAGCTCGGAACACAGGTCGGCTTCAAAACCGGCCCGGGCGAAAGCGAGTAATTGCGGTTCAGGAGGCGAATTCATTGGCTAGGCTCAGCGCGACGCGTGGACACACAACAGTGCGTAGAGCGTGCAGGTTACTACTCGCCAATCGATATCTGCCGGTCCTGGCGAGCGCCTAGCTCCAGCAACGCTTGCCACTGCTCGGTATCCGGCTGCAAGTCGGCGCTCAGAGGGAGGTCTGGTGATTGCGCCCGCAGCTGATTTCTAACAGCTTCCCAGGCATTCTCGGCCGCACCCAGATGCGCTTCGCGCGCGCTACTTTCTGCTTGCCAGTCATACTTCTCTAGCGCTGTTGCAAGGGAGTTCTCGATTCCTTCTGCGCTCAGCGCGTGACTGATCGCGATTAGGCTTAGTCGAGAAAATCGTCGCGACGCCGGGTAGCGGTCGCTGAGCAGGGCCAGCAGCGCGGGGATCATCTGTGCACGCTGTTGCGCCGAAAAACCACGCTCTTTACCTGCTTCAACCGCAGCGATGGCTCTTTGCACGACATCGCCCGCCAGTAGTTGCGCATAGCCGTCGGCAACCGCCGGGTCGGCGCCGTCTAAGCGCTCAGCCACCTGACCCTGCCAGCCCCAGCCCTCGCGAAGTTGCTCTGCAACCCACTGCAGGGAACGGTCCTGATGGCAGTTGGTGCAGGCATTGGGCTTACCGGCCTGAGCACTCACCGCCGGATCGGGTCGTTCGATTCGATGCGTGCGGTGGGTAGTCATGACTCCGTAAGTTGCATACGGCATGTGGCAGTCGTAGCAGTTGTTGCCGGGTCCGTCGGCCTGGTGTCGCGTATGTGTTTGCAGTGCCTGTGCCTGCTGTAAGTCTTGATGACACTCCAGGCACGGCGTGTTGCCGCGGTTACGAACGCTAATCATGCCGTCTGGATCGCCGCCGTGCATGCTGTGGCAATCGATGCAGCTCAGCTCTGCTTGTTGATAGCAGCGAGACTGCAAGAGTCCCTGATACTCGTATGCGCTCAAGCGAGGACTGCCGTCAGCCCAGAAACGGTCGCGATATAGATCGGGGTTGTCTAGTGCCGGCGAGGCAGTCCACTGCCAAACGGGTGCAACGTGATCATTGAGGTTCATGCCTGCGCGGTAGGTAGGGCCATCGGTGATCCAGCGCTTCAAGAGCTCATCATTTTTGGGTGAGCGCTGTGCGTGGCAAGCCCCGCAGACCTGCGTACTGCGCTCAGCACTGATTCTCCTCGGATTTACAATGCTGGCGTCTGCCGCATCGGCAAATTTGACCACCCAACGTCGCCAAACAGATTGATTGAGTTCAACGTGTTTGGCGCCTGGGGCGTGGCAGCTTTCACAGCTGATACCCAGTTCGGCGACCTGAGACTTGTACGTGGCCTCATTGGCAGCGTTGACTGGCTCGCCGCGCTTTGCGCGATCGATCAGGTCCTGATAGTTCTGGATGTTCGGTTCAGGGCCGGTGTTGTGGCAGAAAATACAGTTGTGATCCCACACCGAAACCATTTGATCGAAAGGCAGATCATCACCGTGCAGAAAAGCGTTGTTAACCCTGACCCACTCGGCGTCCGCGTTGTGCCACAAATAATGTAGGCGATAAAAAGTGCCGTCTCCGGCTGGCTCCTGAGTCAGGTATTGCTGATAGCGGCGCGAACCGACGGTGCGCACGACCGGGGCCTCGTTGAGCAGCTCATTGCTAGCTAGCTGGCGGTACTCAAACGCGAACTCGCCGCCTCGTTGTCGCGGTACCACTCGAACGCCACCGTAGTCTAGTGGCTGTCCGTCGAATTGACCCTGGACCGTTTCAGTATTAGCGGCTTGGGTCATGCGGCTGTGATGTGTGCGATCCCAGCTTGCATGGCGGTCTTGGTGACAGTCTTCACAGGCAGCTGAGCCGACGAATTCAACCGTCGCGAAATCGGGCGCGACGGCGACCTCAGCCAAAGTCTGCTGTGCCGACCAACCCGCCCATCCGAGAACGCAAAAAATGCCGACGCCAACGCCGGTAGCAGCCGCCTTATTCATTCGATAACTCTACTTCAGAGCCGTCTCAAGCGCCTCGCGGCAATTTTGAAAACGCGCAGCCAGCGCTTCGCGACTACTTGCCGACAGCGGTCCAACAGCGAACCAGGCGGCCCACAGCTGGGCGGCTTGCTCTGCGGCATTGCTGGCTTCTCCGCCAGACATCCGCTCGGCCAAACGTTTGACCTGCAAATTCATCCGTTCACTCCTAAATGACTCAGGGCTATCGGTGCCGACAAAGAATTCGCAATCGAGCAAGAGCGTTTCGGCTTCACGCTGCTGCGCCTCTAGCAAGTTAAGAACCTGGGCGACATCGGCCTCATCAGATTCGCCAGACAGATCGACCAAGCGTTGGCGCCGCACTTTCAATGACGCTTGCAGCGCGGTATCGCTTAGAGGCTCAGCCTCAATCAGCTGATGCAGTGCATCTTTGTCCAGACCGGAACCGTCGATCCACGCTGCCTCAATTCGATCTAAGCGATTGGCGCGAGTGGCGAGCGCGGTGTAAGCCGAAAGCCGTTCCAAGTGCACGCGCTCAGCGGTGCCCTGATCGACCCGGTTTAGAGCTTCGTCGATTTGTCGTTCGAGCTGGCGATCCAGCGGCCCCAACTCAGCCAGTTCATCCCGAACCTGTTGCTGCAAGCGGCGCAGCGCGTCGGCGTTACATTGCTCGTCGTCGGCCGCGCTGTTGAGCTTACTGGTCAGTGCAGCGACCGTGTCTCGCTGCACCTGGTTTTCCGCCTGCTCAACTTGGCGTTGACCGGCAACGGCCTCGAATACAGGATCGACCAGTTCGCGCAGTTCCTTCCACTGGGCCTGGTCGCGCTTGCGCTCACCGATACCCAGACCGCGCCAGCGCGATTGCGCCTGCTTGGCGCGATCGGCGTGCTCCTCGGCGGGTAGGGCGGCCAAGTCACGGCGCAGCTCGGCGATCGTTCGGCGTTTAGCCAACTCGACCTGCTCGGTCTGTTCTGTCAGCCGTGTGTCCACAGCTGTCAGATCGGCTCGAAGCCGCAGTCCCATGCTCTTGCGCTGGCGTGGATCTATGTCGTTGAGCTCGCGCAGGTTATCGACCAGCGACTTGCGCAGGCTCATGATTGCCTTGCGGTCCTTGGCCTGAGCGAGCTGAGCTTCGATCGAGCTGGTCGATTGCTCCAGTGCTTCACCACGTTCGCGGCGCAGTTCTGCGCGCTTTTCGAAGTAGGGCCGTGCCGGCTTTAGTACCTGAAACACGATTGCATTGAAGCGTTTGCCCAGGCCACGTGCTGGCGCCTTCGGATCGATGCCTTCGGTCGCGTCCAAGCGGCGCCATCCGCGCGGCGACTGCATCCGGGTGCAGGCCGGCTTCCGGAATCGCCTCGACATCAGCGCAAAGTCGGCGGCGCATCTCGTTGTTTGACCAGCTCTGCCAATCCAGCAGTTTGCGTGCATCGGCTTTCGCTTCGCTGAAGGCTGGGCGCAAGGGCCGAGGCAAACCGTGGTGTTCCTCGCGGATCGCTTCCAACGCAGTTAGGGCCGCACGTGCATCCATTGCCTGCTGATTCTCGGTCGATTGCTTGAGCTGCTCGATCAGCTTGCGCGCTTGAGCCTCCACCGCATCTGTTGCGCGCTCGCGCCGCGCCGTTTGTGCCTTGCGAACGGCACGCTGCAAATTAGTGGTTTCGCGTTCTTCAAGCTGCAGTTCGAGGCTGAGTTCGGCAGCGCGTGTGCTCAGCGTATCTAAGTCGGCTTCGTCACTGCCAGTGGCCTCAGCCAGCTCCGTGCGGAGCGCACTTAGGCGCGGGTCGACGACTGGTTCAAGTGTGGGTTCCGGCGTGGGTTCTGGCTCTGCTTGCGGTTCCGGTTCTGCCGCTGCATTGGCTTCCGCGTTGAGCTCGGCGTCGGCATCGGGTTCTGCGCTGGACTCCTGCTCAGTTTGCGCCGGCTCCGGCTCAGCGTCGATCGCCCGCAGCGCATCGTCCAGAGCTCCGATTAGTCCCTCGACGCGGGTTTTGCTTGCATCATCCAGCGCTGCGCTGTTGCTGGC
>QIMA01000112.1 GCA_003233535.1 Rhodanobacteraceae bacterium | reverse complement strand
AAGCTCAAGCGCGCGAATCGAGCGTTCTCGACCGACAAATAGCGGGATTACCATGTGCGGGAAAACCACCACGTCGCGCAGAGGCAGCACCGGGGCATCATAAGTCCCGCCACCGGTGGAGGTACTAGTTTCGGTCATTGATCTCAGACTCCTGGCGAACTCTCGTCAGCCGCGTAGGGCGACAACAGCCCTAGGAAGTGGGCGCGCTTGGCGCAATTGCAAGCCTTGGTGGCAAGATCCGAAGTTGCGCGCAGCGAGTCTAGCAGTGGCATCGCAGCTGTTCTAACGTGCCGTCGACGACTAGTCGCCGGCTGCTCTACTAGGCTGCGTCGCGTTGCCTTCATAGATCAAATATGGCTCGGCATTGCCCATAATCACCGCTTCGTCTATCACCACTTTGCAGACGTTCTCCATCGACGGCAGCTCAAACATCGTGTCGAGCAAGACGCTTTCGACGATCGTGCGCAGTCCGCGCGCGCCGGTTTTTCGATTCAGCGCTTTGCGTGCAACTGCTTCTAGGGCGTCCGGCCGAAACTCCAGTTCTACTTCTTCCATTTCAAACAAGCGTTTGAATTGTTTGGTTAGAGCGTTCTTCGGTTCGGTGAGTATCTGCACTAGCGCGTCAGCGTCCAGCTCTTCCAAAGTCGCGACCACTGGCAGGCGCCCGACAAACTCTGGAATTAGACCGTACTTGACCAAGTCCTCAGGCTCGACCTCGCGTAGGACCTGGCCGACATTACCGCGATTGTCTTTGCTCCGAACGTCGGCAGAAAAGCCGATACCGGTAGACTCGCTGCGAGCTTGGATGACTTTCTCTAGTCCGGCAAATGC
This sequence comes from Rhodanobacteraceae bacterium, assembly GCA_003233535.1. Classification (GTDB taxonomy): domain Bacteria; phylum Pseudomonadota; class Gammaproteobacteria; order Xanthomonadales; family SZUA-5; genus SZUA-5. The sequence continues at coordinate 7,042 of QIMA01000112.1, read as the reverse complement.
ACCACCGCAAATGAACAGGATATTTCGCGTATCTACCTGTAGGAATTCCTGCTGCGGGTGTTTGCGTCCGCCTTGCGGCGGCACCGAAGCAACGGTGCCCTCAATAAGCTTCAGCAGGGCCTGCTGTACGCCCTCACCGGAAACATCGCGCGTGATCGACGGGTTTTCGCTTTTCCGCGAGATTTTGTCAATCTCGTCAATATAGACGATGCCGGTCTGCGCCTTCTCGACGTCGTAGTCGCACTTCTGCAGGAGCTTTTGAATGATGTTCTCGACGTCCTCACCGACGTAACCAGCTTCGGTCAACGTCGTCGCGTCGGCAATCGTGAAAGGTACGTTGAGCAACCGGGCGAGCGTCTCCGCCAGCAGGGTCTTGCCGGAACCGGTCGGTCCAATCATCAGGATGTTGCTCTTGGCGAGCTCTACATCTTCACTGCGCTGGCGCGACTCTAGCCGCTTATAGTGGTTATGCACCGCAACAGAGAGAACTTTCTTCGCACGCGCCTGGCCGATCACATACTGATCGAGCACTTCTAAGATTTCGCGAGGCTTGGGCAGGCTATTGCGCGCGGCAGGAGTCTTTTCCTCCAGTTCCTCGCGAATGATATCGTTGCATAGCTCAACGCACTCATCACAGACGAACACGCTTGGTCCAGCTATCAGCTTGCGGACCTCGTGCTGGCTCTTACCGCAGAAGGAGCAGTAAAGGACTTTTGCAGGGTCGTTGCCGCGCCCGTTTCTTTCATCACTCATGCGTGTTTGGACCTCGCTAAAACCGTCCGCTGTTCGCTGGGCACAATCGCACCGAGAATAGCACAGTAAGTTGGGTTTGCCCGGCAGGCTGCCACCGCTGGCAGACCTGGATTATGTGGAGACGGATGTCCCAATACTGTGAGGCGATGCGCCCGAACTCGCCTTTTCAAGTGGACTTGACGCTGGTCTCGGCACGCCGATCAATCACTTGGTCAATCAAACCATAGGCAGCAGCGTCGGCCGCACCCATAAAGTTATCTCGATCGGTGTCTTGCGCGATGCGCTCCAACGCCTGACCCGTATGCTCGGCAAGAATCTGGTTAAGCACTTCACGCATCTTCAAAATTTCGCGAGCATGGATGTCAATGTCCGACGCCTGACCCGAGAACCCGCCTAGGGGCTGGTGAATCATCATCCGCGAGTTGGGCAGACTGTAGCGCTTACCGTTGGTACCGGCAGTCAGCAGCAATGCACCCATGCTGCACGCTTGACCAATGCACATCGTGCTGACGTCCGGCTTCATGAACTGCATGGTGTCGTAAATCGCCATACCAGCTGTCACCGATCCGCCGGGGCTGTTGATATACAAATTGATGTCTTTGTCCGGGTTCTCCGACTCTAAGAACAGCAACTGCGCGACGACAACGTTGGCCACGTAGTCATCGATAGGCCCGACCAGGAATACGACGCGCTCCTTGAGCAGGCGCGAGTAGATATCGTAGGCCCTCTCGCCGCGAGCGCTTTGCTCGACGACCATGGGGACCAAGTTCAAGCCCTTGATTTCACTCATGCGGAAGCGCCAGTTGCTGCGGAAGCAACTACATCTTGGAAGCCCCGCTGGACCTCGGTAACGTTGGCTACACTGGCGACCCACTCAGCCACTTGCTCTTCCATAACACGGCTTTGCACCGCTCGCATCAGCTCCGCTGACTGACGATACGTATTAATCACTTCGACCGGGTCTTCGTAGGTAGAGGCAATCTGCGCCAGTGCCGCTTGGACTCGTGAGTTATCCAGCGCCAAGGAGTGGCGCGAGGCAATCTCACTCAGCAACAAGCCGGCGCGAACGCGTCGCTTAGCCGTGTCGTTGAAACTCTCAACCGCTTCTGGCTGTGGTTCTGGCGCACCCTGACTCTGGGCATGCCGAACCATTTCGCGATGCTTGTTGGTCTGTAGCGATTTCGCTTCTTGCTCAACCATGCCCGCGGGCACGTCCACATCGGCATGCTGATCCAGCAATTGATCGATCACCACTGAACGCAGCCGCGCAGAGAGGGCTTGAGCGAGTTCGCGGTTAAGATTGTTGCCAATTTCGCTGCGGAAGGTCTGCACCTCACCGTCGCTGATGCCGAAGCTGCGAACGAAGTCGGCGTTGATCTCAGGCAATTCCGCCTCGCTAACCTTGATCACCTTCGCGTACACAATTGCAGTCTTGCCGGCCAATCGCGTGTCGCGGTAAGTCTCGGGGAAGTTCACTTCGGTCTCAAACTCGTCGTTTGGGATCTTGCCATGCAGTGCCGCTTCCAACTCTGTGAAGATTGCGCCCTGCCCCAAAATCGTCGCACCACGCTCGACGCCTTCCACTGGGTCACGGAAGTCTTCACCCTGAACGTGGTACTCGAAGGCCACCATGTCCGATTCACCGGCCGGGTGCTCGACTTCGTTAAAGCCCACGCGCTGACGACGCAGATTGTCGATCATGCGATCAATGTCTTCGTCGGTGACTGCGGCAACTTCACGCTCGAAACTCAGTCCGCTGGTATTGATATCGCCAAATTCAGGCAAGACATCGAATGTCGCTGTGTATACGAACTGCTCGTCGTTCGGTTCGGTGGCAACCGAGGGCGGCGTCGCTGGCTTCAAGTCCTGCTCATCAAGCGCCTGGCTAAGCGTCTCGCGAATCAGCTCGTTTGACGCTTCGCTGCGAATCTGCGAACCGAAACGTTGTTCGACGACCATCGGCGGTACTTTGCCGCGCCGAAAGCCTTTGATATTCATCGAACGCGCGTATTCACGCACCTGCTTTTCGATGCGCTCATGGAGTTGACCGGCGGGAATTTCTACCCGCATGCGCCGCTCCAGGCCGCCTAGATTCTCGATCGCTACTTGCATGACGCCTCCGAAACTTAGTCGCCACCGCAGTTACCGATGACTGACCGGGTGAATGGTGCGAAAGGAGAGACTCGAACTCTCACGGGTTGCCCCACAGGAACCTAAATCCTGCGCGTCTACCAGTTCCGCCACTCTCGCATAGCCTTACGTTCAAACCGCCTTGACCGCTGGCGCCAAAGGCGAACACGGAAAAGCTGGTGGGCCGTCAGGGACTCGAACCCCGAACCTACTGATTAAGAGTCAGCTGCTCTACCAATTGAGCTAACGGCCCAAAACTCAAATTCTCTACCTTACAAGCATGCGGGTGGGGTGATCGACGGGGCTCGAACCCGCGACCTGCGGAATCACAATCCGCTGCTCTACCGACTGAGCTACGACCACCATTGTCCGCATTAAACTGGCGCGCCCGGCAGGAATCGAACCTGCAACCCCCGGCTTAGAAGGCCGGTGCTCTATCCGATTGAGCTACGGGCGCTTAAATTCCCGTTCTGCCCGGTTCGCCACACCGCTAAACTCGTATTCAGCACGCCACTGGCCAATTTCGCCACTGACGCATAATGGTCGGGGTAGAGGGATTCGAACCCCCGACATCCAGCTCCCAAAGCTGGCGCGCTACCAGACTGCGCTATACCCCGGGTGCAGGCCGCTCAAGGGTCAGGCGCCAGATGCTACGGCCCCACCTCAACGCGGTCAACGCACTAAAAGCTCAAAACCCGACCGAAGTCGGGCTTCAATAACATTGGCGCGCCCGGAAGGATTCGAACCTCCGACCCCCTGGTTCGTAGCCAGGTACTCTATCCAACTGAGCTACGGGCGCTCCGTAAATCGTTCCCTGTCTTGATTCTGCCCAAACAGCGAGCCCATCATTATTTCGCGCCTAGATGCCAGCGTCAATCCCCTGGAGACATTTAAACGTGCATAGCCTCGTCAAATCGTTAGCTGGCCCGGGATTTCGTGAACTCGCGCGACATTGGTAGGCCAGTGGTTTTTCACAGTGTTTTTTCAAGAAAGGGAGCGGTGTAGTGGTTCATACACCCGACTGAGGAAAAGTCGCTGGGCATCAAGGGCCTAGCCAGGGCGCGTGAAGTTTATGAAATTCCGGGCTAGCGCTTCGGCAGTAGCGGCAAGGGATTCGTCGGCTTGCCGGCGCGACGAATCTCAAAGTGCAGCATTTCCCGGTCCGTTCCACTCCGACCAAGCTCGGCGATCACCTGCCCTCGCTTGACTCGATCGCCCTCAGCGACCAGCCGCTTGCGATTGTGTCCATAGGCGGTGAGATAGCCACCAGCGTGCTTGACGATGACCAGCTCTCCGTAGCCCACTAGCCCACTACCGCTGTAAACCACCTGACCAGCTTGAGCCGCGCGAACCGGTTGACCGGCTTGGCCGCTGATCTTCAACCCCTGTCGCGCCGGATCGTTGGCCGCAAAGGTGCGCAGCACTTTGCCATCCGTTGGCCACTGCCAACTGCCTCGCGCTGGCGCTGGCGCTGGGTTTGGTTTGGGCGAGGCAGCAGTCGGCTTGGGTACAGCCGTTGCCGGTTTTGACGACGTAGTCGCCCGCGGCGATGGGCTCGGCTTAACTGGTTTGACTGTCGCTGCGGGCGGCTTAGGCGCGGCGGAAACCTGAGCGCTCGTCCGGCCCGGCCGTGACGGCCGCGCACTAACTTTGCTGAGGCGAAGCACCTGTCCCGGATAAATCCGGTATGGCGCAGCTATCCCATTCATCTTGGCCAGCTGTTTGTAGCCCATCCGATGCTTGCGGGCGATGGCGTAAAGCGTATCTCCGCGACGAACCTTGTGGGTTGTGCCTGAGCGGCTCGGAACTTCGACGACCTCGTTGCTGACACGCGGCCGTCGCGTGCTCGGACCACTCGAACAGGCAGCAAGCAGCAATGCGCACAGCAGCAAAAAAATCACCCCGTAATGAGACGTCTTGAGCACCGTTAGATGACGCCTGCGAGCAGCGGGACGAAGGCGACCGCACCCAGCTTTTCGCTACGCCAGGCCTCACCATCGCGCTGAACTCGGACCAATTCCTGGGCCCCGGCAGGCCCGACCGGCGCAACGAGGGATCCAGTTTCGCTGAGTTGACGGAGCAGCGGCGCAACCAACTCATCGGCACCTGCAGTCACCACGATCGCATCGAATGGCCCCTCTTCTGGCCATCCCACATGGCCATCGGCGTGCCGACTGCGGATGTTCTTCAACCCTAGCCGGCGAAACCGGCGGCGCGCGGTGTAGAGCAGTTCGTCAATCCGCTCAACGGTATGCACCTGTGGCACTAGGCAAGCCAGAACTGCCGCCTGATACCCAGAGCCAGTGCCTACTTCCAGCACGCGCTGCGGGACGCCAGTACGGAGCACCGCCGCAGTCATTTTGGCGACGATGTAGGGCTGCGAAATAAACTGTCCGAGCCCAATCGGCAGCGCAGTATCCTCGTATGCCCTGGACGCCAGCGCCTCGTCAACGAACAAATGCCTGGGCAACTGTCCAATCACGCCGAGCACTCGCTGGTCCTCGATGCCATGCTCGCGCAGCCGCGCCACCAAGCGGTCGCGCGCGCGCTGCGAGGTCATTCCGCGTCCACTTACATCGCCGGCGCTGCTAACCGCCATCATCCCTCGAGCTTGCCTATCCAATTGGCGATCTTGTCCAGTGTTCGATAGTGGGTCAAATCAACGGTGATCGGGGTGACCGAAACCTTGCCACGGCGCACTGCATCGAAATCGGTTCCCGGTCCGGCGTCTTGCTGCGACCCCGGCGGGCCAATCCACCAGATCGGTCGACCACGCGGGTCTTGCTGGCGAATGCACGGCTCTGAGCGATGATGGTGACCTAAGCGAGTCGCCTCAAAACCCTCCAATTCATCCCAAGGACGGTCCGGCACGTTGACGTTGAGAATCGTGTCTGCCGGTAATGGATCGTCGAGCAGGCGCTGGACGATGCGTCGAGCGGCTCGCCCTGCGGTTTCGAAGTACTTGCCGACGTGATCATCGCTGGCCAGCGAAACAGCGACCGCAGGAAGACCTAAGAAGCGGCCCTCGATCGCGGCAGCCACAGTGCCTGAATAGAGCACGTGATCGCCCATGTTGGCAGAGTTATTGATTCCAGACACAACGATATCAGGCTCACTGTCGAGCAGTCCGGACAGCGCCAGAAACACGCAGTCCGATGGCGTGCCTGCAACCCGATAGCGCCGATCCGACAGCGCCACGGCGCGTATCGGCTGATCAAGTGTCAGCGAATTGCTCGCCCCACTGCGGTCGCGGTCGGGTGCTACCACGGTGACTTGGCCTAGCGGTGCTAACGACCTCGCCAATTCTGCGATGCCAGGCGCATCGACCCCGTCATCATTGCTGACCAGCAAATGCATTAGTCGCCTTTCCTTGTTGGCAGTGAGCGCGCTCTGAATCGATACCGGCGAGCTAGAAATCCGCAGCGCTGGACGCTGAATATTACCTAGCCTTCACTAGCCGCGCTCTTAGACCACCTATGATAAGCCCTGGAGAGCCAGACTAGGCGTTTCAATGCGCCAGCGTGACAAAGATCGTGCCCGTGAGCCCGACGAGGAATCGCCGGATGAGGATTTACGCCTGTTCCGACAAGCGGTAGGCGAGGTGCGCAGGATTCACGCTCACGCCATTGCTGAACGCCCCAAACCCGCCCCGGAACCCCGCCAGAGCGACGCCGATGAGCGCGCGGTAATTGCCAGTCTGAATGCTCCACCGGCACCCACTGAGGGCGCCGAGGGCGGCGATGTGTTGAGTTATCTGGCTCCCGGTTATCGCCGCCGCTGGCTGCGCCGATTGATCCGCGGGCAATTTGTGGTCGCCGACCAGATAGATCTGCATCACTTAGATTTGAACAAGGCTGGGAAAGTCTTAAGTGATTTTCTCAAGTACTCCCGTGCCAACGACCGCCTCTGCATACGGGTGATACATGGCAAAGGCGGTGCTCGTGGATCGGTGCTTAAGGCCATGGTCGAGCGCGACTTGGTCAGACGGATTGAGGTAATCGCCTTCCACTCCGCATCGCGCGACCAGGGCGGAACCGGCGCGGTCGATGTACTACTCAGAGCTGCGCGCTAACCCGGATATTTCATGAACTCGCGCGATGCTCGCGCAGGACATTGATTGCCCAGTGGTTTTTCCGAAGGAGCGGTGTAGTGGTTCATA
>QIMA01000366.1 GCA_003233535.1 Rhodanobacteraceae bacterium | reverse complement strand
AAATTGCGCAGGTCAAACACCTGCATGCCGTGACCAACCGCCTCGGAGCCGATGAATGCGTAATAGCCGCGCGTCTTAATGTCACGCCAAGTGGAATTGCCCGTGTGCGTTGGCAATAGGCCCAGGCGGATCGGAAACTCCGGATCGCTGATGTCGACAAAAGCGGTGCCGTTGCTTAGCCCCATCAGGGCGTATTCTTTGCCCGTGTCTGGGTCGGTCCAGCCCCAGACGTCATTGCCGTTGCTGCCGCCTAGTTGCGCATTCGTGATGTGCGCCTGCAAATTAACGTTGCTGCACGGGAAACTTTCGGCGAATCCGTCTACGCAAGGTTCGGCGTGCTTGGGTTGCGCGTCGGGGAGGGCAGCCAGGGTCGTTGTCGGCAGACCTATAGTGATGAGCACAATCGCCCAAATGTTTATCATGTTCGTGCGCTTTACCAACCGTTCGATGTCGAAGGTTACCTCGAATGCGCCGGCATAGCCGTGAATGGTGACCGCATTCGGGTGTCCAGCGCTACTAGCGGTTGCTATGCTGATCGATTGCGAACTGCTGATGAGGTCACTATGCGTTTGGTTTTCTTGGCAACGGCGGCGATCGCCCTGTGTGGATGCATGAAGGATCCGGGTCAGCGGGCTTACGAAAACTGCTTAGCTAAGCTGGAAGCGCAGCTTGAGCAGACCGAAGAAGGCATTGCTGCAGAGGACAATGCTGCAGCGCGAATGATCGCGCAGACGGCACTGGAAGGAGCGCGTGCTATTGGCACCGCAGCCTGTAACGGGATCAAGAGCAGTTGTGAAGGCGATCCAGAGGGTCCCATTTGCCGGGCCGCAATTAAGACCTACGAATAGCCCATAGCTAGCCCGGATGTTTCATCAGCTCGCGTGATGCTCGCGCAGGACATTGGTAGGCCAGTGGTTTTTCCGCAGGAGCGGTGTATAGTGGTTCATACACCCGACGGAGGAAAAGTCGCTGGGCGATCAAGGGCCTAGCGAGGGCGCGTGAAGTTTATGAAATTCCGGGCTAGAGCAGCCGGCGACCGCCCTGGAAACGCTTGACCCAATAGGCATCTGTGAGCCGGTCCAGGCGCACGGTGCCACCAGTGGATGGCGCATGCACGAAGCGCCCGTCGCCTACATAGATACCAATGTGGGTTACTTTACCACTGCCGAATAAAACCAGATCGCCGCTCACTAACTGCCCCCAGCGCACACGCTTGGCATCCGTACGCGAAATCTGCGCGGTCGTCCTGGGCAGGTTCAAACCAGCACCCTGGCGATAAACGTAGCCGACCAAACCGCTGCAGTCGAAACCCCCTTGCGGTGTGTTGCCGCCATAGCGGTAGGGTGTGCCGACGAGCGATATGGCGTTGAACAGCACGTCTTTAGCTGCGGGACTCAACACCGCCTTGCTGGCCCCTGGCGGCCCGGCGGAAGAGCTGCCAGTGGGCTTGCTCGGGCTGCTTGAGCAGGCGGCGATCAATACGCAGAGCAGGACGCCTATGCCCAGGCGAAGCGCTTTAATCGACGCCTTGGGAAAATGGCTGGCCTCACCCAGCTCGACGGCTGCGCGCAGGGTTGGCTGGCTATTTGTCGCTGTGCCCACTAGCATCCGGCGCCTTCTCACAGTTTGGGGGACTTTGGCTCATGCAGATCGCCAAGGATACCGTGGTCCGTTTTCACTATCGATTATCTGGCCAGGATGGCGTCGAGATTCAGAACAGTTTTGACACCGAGCCGGCAACTGCGCTGATCGGTGCAGGCAACGTCATTCCCGGTGTGGAAGCGGCTTTGATGGGTGCGGAAGCCGGCGCCGAAATCGACGTTGAAGTGGAGCCTAAGGATGGCTACGGCGAGCGCAACCCTGAGCAAGTGCATCGGGTGCCGAAGAAATACTTTTCCCAGCCGGCACGATTGAAGCCCGGTATGTCGACCGTCCTCAAAACCGAGAAGGGCGAACATGCGGTAACTGTCGTCAAGGTCGGCATGAGCGTCGTCGACGTCGATGCCAACCACCCGTTGGCCGGTCAGACTCTGAGCTTTCACCTGCAGATTGAGGAAGTTCGCGAGGCCACCGCCGAGGAGTTGGCCCACCGCCACGCCCACGGTCCGGGCGGACATCAGCACTAGATGTGCCGATTGGCGACGAAGTCGGGAACTTTTCGTCGGGCCGCTTGTCAGCTCGCTCTGTCCGTCGATGCCGGAAGTGCCTCTGCGGGCTTTCCAGAATGCGCCGATTGCGATAAGAATCGTGCGCAGCGAATCCTGGGCATGGCTGGACAGACGGTTTGGCGTGGCTTGCCACGCACCATCGTAGACAACGTTAGCGTCAGTGGGTGGTCACTGCGGCGATGGAGAGCGGGCGCAGCCTGCCTGATCTGCAGCAGGCACTTAAAGAAGAATCACTACTAGAGGGTCGTAACCATGCCTCGAGGGCAGTCATGATCAAGATCGAAAATTTGACCAAGTCGTATGGGGATCTGGAGGCGGTAAAGCAGGTCAGCTTTAACGTTGAGCCAGGTGAAGTTCTGGGCTTTCTTGGGCCCAATGGTGCGGGCAAGTCCACCACCATGAAGATGATTGCCGGGTTCCTCAGCCCTACGCAGGGCCGAATCAGCGTTTGCGGCCACGACGTCGAGAGCGATTCGATGGCGGCGCGCAAGATCATTGGATATCTGCCCGAAGGTGCTCCTGCCTATGGGGAGATGACTACCGCGGCCTTTTTGCGCTTTATCGGTGAACTGCGCGGTATGTCGGCGAGCAACCTGGAGGCGCGGATTACGGAGGTTGTGCGCCAGTTGAATTTGTCGAAGGTGCTGGAACAGCCGATCGATACGTTATCGAAGGGCTTTAAGCGCCGCGTCGGCCTGGCCCAAGCAATCCTGCACGACCCGCTGGTGCTGATTTTGGACGAGCCCACGGACGGCCTGGACCCCAATCAGAAGCAAGAAGTGCGCTCGCTGATTCAGGGGATGTCCAAAGACAAGATCATCATCATCTCTACCCACATACTCGAAGAAGTTCATGCGGTTTGTAATCGCGCGATCATCATCAGCGGCGGTGTAGTGTTGGCAGATGCTACTCCTGATGAGCTGGAGGCACGTTCGCGGTATCACCAAGCGGTCACCCTGGTGAGCCCTGGTGCAGAAGATATCGCCAGTAAGCTCAAGGGTTTAGCAGATGTTTCTAAGGTGGAAGTAGAAGGCAATCAAGTAACTGCCTTTCCGAAATCCGGCAAGCAGATCTTCTCCCAGATCAGCACGCTGATCACCCAACACGCTTGGCAGGTCAGCGAAGTGCAGCTGGAGCGCGGTCGTTTGGATGAAGTTTTCCGCACTATCACGATGAAGGGAGGCCGCTCATGAGTATCATCAATACGCTCGTTCGGCGAGAACTCAGCAGCTATTTCGCGACGCCAGTCGCCTACGTGTTCATCGTCATTTTCCTAATTCTGTCCGCAGCCTTTACCTTCCAGTTAGGCTATTTCTTCGAGCGCGGGCAGGCGGACCTGAAGCCGTTCTTCGACTTCCACCCGTGGTTGTATCTGTTCTTGATACCGGCTGTGTCCATGCGCCTGTGGGCCGAGGAACGACACACCGGCAGCATTGAACTGCTGCTGACCTTGCCGGTGACGCTATGGCAAGCGGTGATCGGCAAGTTCCTCGCCGCCTGGTTGTTCATTGGGGTAGCGCTGCTGCTGACCTTCCCAATTTGGATTACCGTCAATTACCTGGGCGATCCGGACAATGGCGTGATTGTGGCCAGCTATCTGGGCAGCTGGCTCATGGGCGGTGGCTTCCTTGCCATTGGTAGCTGCGTCTCGGCGGCGACGCGTAGCCAAGTGGTGGCTTTCATTATCAGCATTTGCCTGTGTCTAACGATGTTGCTTGCTGGGCACCGACTGGTCCTGGATTTCTTTGCCGCAGGCTTGCCGCAATGGCTGGTGGATACGGTCGCGTCGATCAGTTTCCTGACCCACTTTGAATCCATTAGCAAGGGCGTCGTCGACTTCCGCGACCTGCTGTTCTTCGGCTTGCTGATCGGCCTCTTCCTCTATGCCACCACGGTGGTCATCGAGATGAAGAAGGCTGACTGAACGAGGACATGAAGATGAATCAACTACAACGCAAACTATCTTCCGGCGGCACGCTTATTCTGCTTGCCTTGGTCTTCGTCGCCAGCATCTTGCTGGTCAACCAGATATTCCGCGGCTGGCGCATCGATTTGACCGCCAACAATCAGTACACGCTGTCGGCAGGCACCTTGGAGATCATCGACAGCATTGATGAGCCGATCAATCTGCAGTTCTACTTCTCCGATGAGGCCAGTCGTGACTTGCCACCGTTGCGAACCTACGCCAATCGGGTGCAGGAAATGCTGGAGGAGATGAGCGCGCATGCCGGAGGCACACTGCGGCTTAACGTCATTGATCCCAAACCCTTCAGCGAGGACGAAGACGAAGCGGCCGCCAGCGGCGTGCAGTCGGTGCCGGTGGGTGCCACCGGTGAGAAGATTTTTTTCGGTTTGGTGGGTAACAACTCGACGACCGGCAGAACGGTCATTCCGTTCTTCCAGTTGGATAAGGAGACTTTCCTCGAGTACGACATCGCCAAGTTGATCCAGTCGCTGGTGATGGACAGCAAGCCGGTCATTGGCTTGATCAGTTCGCTGCCGGTGAACGGCGGTTTCGACCCAACCACGCGGCAAATGAGTGAGCCTTGGGCGGTGATCGGCGGTATGCGTGATCTGTTCGAAGTGCGCCCCTTGGGCACCGAATTGAGCACCATCGACAGCACCATTGACGTGCTCATGGTGATCCATCCCAAAGCGCTGAGTGACGACACCGCATACGCCATCGACCAGTTCGTGATGCGCGGTGGGCGGCTGATCGTGATGGTCGACCCGCAGGCAAGCATTGATCAGAGCCAGACCGATCCGAATAACCCGTCGGCCGATATGTTCGCCGACAAGAGTTCTGATCTGCCCAAGCTCTTCGCCGGTTGGGGCATCGACTACAACCCAGGTCGGGTCGTGGCTGATCGTCGCGTTGCGCTGCAGGTGAGCGTCAATCCGCAGCAAGCGCCCGTGCGTCACCCGCTGATTCTTGGTCTCAAGCGCGAGCAGATGAATCAAGACGACATCGTCAGCGCAGAGTTGGAGACGATCAACGTCGATCAGGGCGGTCAGTTCAAACTCAAGGAGGGTTCGGAGCTGACCCTGCAGCCACTGCTGCAGTCGAGCAACGATGCCATGCTCATGGACGCCGAGCAGGTGCGGTTCGTGCCTGATCCTGCCGAGTTGATGGACAGCTTTGCGCCGACCGGCGAGAACTACGTGTTGGCAGGGCGTGTCAGCGGCAAACTGAAAACTGCTTTTCCGGATAGGAGCGGCGATGGTCATTTGGCCGAAAGCGTTGATGAGGTGCAAATGCTGCTGTTCGCCGACGTCGATATGGCCAGCAACCGGTTGTGGGTGCAGGTGCAGAACTTCTTTGGCCAGCAGGTGCAGAATGCGTTTGCCAACAACGGCGATCTGCTGATTAATGCGGTGGACAACTTGGCCGGCTCGTCGTCGCTGATCTCGATACGTGGTCGTGGAACCAGCGCGCGCCCGTTCACCGTGGTCGAAGAAATGAAGCGCGATGCCGATGACCAGTTCCGTGCCAAGCAGCAGCAGCTGCAGGAAGAATTGCAGGAAAC
>QIMA01000107.1 GCA_003233535.1 Rhodanobacteraceae bacterium | reverse complement strand
ACGCTCAATATCCGCGTTACCCTGGCACCCTCATCAAGCCTTGACACCTCTCTGGCGGTGGCCCAAAAGCTCGAGCATGAATTGTTGGCGTTCCCTGAAGTGACCTACGCCTTCAGCCGTGTGGGACGCCCTGAGATCGGCGGCGATCCTGAGCCGGTCTCCAATGTCGAGATTTATGTTGGCCTGAAGCCAGTGGCGGAGTGGACCAGCGCATCGGATCGCAAAGCATTGCAGGTATTAATGGAAGAGAAGATGTCAGTACATCCCGGTCTGTTGTTCTCCTTCTCGCAGCCGATTGCGACGCGTGTGGATGAACTGCTGTCCGGTGTAAAAGCACAATTGGCGATTAAGCTGTTCGGCCCCGAGTTGGACGGGCTGGCCGAAATAGGCCGCGAGATTGAAACGCTGGTGAAAACGGTCGAAGGCACACGTGGCGTGGCCATGGAACAGATCGCCGGCGAAGCGCAATTGGCGGTACGCCCTGATCGTGACGCCTTAGCCCGTTACGGTATTCCCGTGGCTCAGGTGATGGATCTGGTCAGTGATTCAATTGGTGGCCGTGAGGCAGGTCAGGTGATCCGTGGCAACGAGCGTTACGACATTTACGTTCGATTGGCACCAGAACACCGTGACAGTGTCGATGCGATTCGAGCCCTGATCCTGCAAGCACCGAACGGCGCCTGGGTGCGGCTCGGCGATGTGGCCAAGGTAGGGATTGAATCGGGTCCGCCGCAGATTCGCCGTGACGATGTCCAACGCCGCGTGGTCATTCAGTCCAACGTCGAAGGACGCGACATGGGCGGTCTGGTCGCAGAAATTCAGCAACGCATCAACGACGAGATCGATCTGCCGGCCGGATACACCGTGGTATTTGGCGGTCAATTCGAGAACCAACAACGCGCCCAGGCAAGGCTAATGGTTGTCGTGCCGTTATCGCTCGGACTCATTTTCCTCCTGCTCTATTTCGCCTTTCATTCGGTCGGCCAGGCGGCGCTGATTATGCTGAATGTGCCACTGGCACTGATTGGTGGCATCGCCGCGTTGTTTATCTCCGGTCAGTACTTATCGGTGCCCGGCTCCATTGGCTTCATCACCTTGTTGGGTGTTGCCGTGCTCAACGGTGTGGTGATGGTCAGTTCCATTAATCAGCGCGTTAAAGGGGGGGCTGTGTTTGATGTTGCCGTGTTTGAAGGGGCTTTATCACGGCTGAGACCGGTGATGATGACCGCCATCACCTCAGCGTTGGGATTAGCCCCCATGTTGCTGGCTACCGGCGTGGGCTCCGAAGTTCAGCGACCGCTGGCCACAGTCGTGGTTGGCGGGCTATTCTCGTCGACACTCCTGACCTTGTTTGTTGTGCCGGTGTTGTACGGCACGTTTTCGCGAGTAGCGTTGAGTGAGGTGGAGTAACGCGCCTATACACGGGCAGTCCGGGGTGCGAGCCAAACTGGCGCGGTGTAGTGTAGATGTAGCCAGGAACGGTGACGGAGGGAGCGATGGGGTCCAGGAGCCGGGCCCCCACTCCCGGGCCCCCATCCCTGGGCCCCTTCCGGGCCCCCTTGTCCCCGGGCCCCTATTGGCGCGCCTGCAGGAGCAACTAGCGGAGGGCAGCGAGGCGCTCTTGCCGAGCGAAGCGCAGTGGGAATATGCCTGCCGAGCGGGGACGGTTACGCCCTTCAACCTGGGCGAGCAGATCAGCCCTGAGCAGGTGAACTACGACGGTAACCACCCTTACGCGGGAGGGGCTAAAGGGGAGTATAGGCAGCGCACGGTGGCGGCGGTGCGGAGCTTACCGCCGAACCGCTGGCGGCTGTACGAGATGCACGGCAACGTGTGTGAGTGGTGTGCAGACGGGTTGCGCGAGTACGAAGAGTTGCCGGCGGGCGCCGTGTTGGCAGACCCACGGGGGCCAACGGCGTTGGCCTCCCGCGCGCTGCGCGGCGGCGCCTGGCTCAACGATGCCAAGTTCGTGCGCTCGGCCGCCCGCGACGCCGCCCCGCGCGGGTACCGCTACGGCTTCATTGGCTTTCGCTTGGCCCTGAGGTCCTGAGCCGTCGGCCCGGAGGGCCGTAGAGGGCCGCCGGAGGCGGCTGTGGGGCGCCCGGAGGGCGCTTCAGTACGGCGGCAGACGGGCCGCCGCCGGTTCCACATGCCTTAGATGAGCAACTGCACTGTTATGGTGCGGGCATGCTCCGGTGGCACGGGTCTGGTTGCGTCGGTTCCACCATCGCGCGACCTGCACTCTGGTGCCGATCTTGCAAACAAAGGCCCCTAACCGGGGCCTTTGAGTACTCAGGCTGCGTGGTGCATGTCCGACACCATCCGTTCCAGCTCGCGATAATCGGACTTCCACGTCTCAAACATTTGCTGCCCCATTGCGTCGGGGAAGATGTCGGCTTGATCATTTTCAAGTCCGACGACAATGTTTTGTGCCGTTTGGTCGGTATCCGCCTTCTCTGCGGGGAATTCCCGCGCCATCTCCGTGTCGACCGGACCCGGGTTGACCGTGTGCACGGCAATGCCCTTGGACGCCAACTCGGTACGGATTCCCTGCGACAGGGAAAACAGCGCCGACTTCGACGCGCAATAGCCACCGAGTATGGGGAAGTTTGAGAAAGCGCCGATGGTGACTAGATTGACGATCGCCGCATCCGTTTTTCCCTGCAACGTTGGCAGGAAGCGGCGGATCACGTTGAGCGTGCCGAAGTAGTTGGTGTTCATGTCGCGCTCGACCAGTTCGATCGGTCCGTCAACGATGCTAGAGAACGCGGCCACACCGGCGTTGTTGATCAAGACATGGATATCGCTCGCCGCCTCGTTGGCGGCGGCAACTTGATCGTTGTCGGTGATGTCCAAGCGCAACGGTATTACCCGGGCGTCGCCGAAATCCGGCAGCTTGCTGGGGTCGCGGGCGGCAGCATAGATTTTGGTGACGGGACGTTTGAGCAAGGCCTTTACCAACGCTAAGCCGATACCGCGATTGGCGCCGGTTACGAGTACAGTTTTTTGCGAGAAGTTCATGATTTTTCCTAGGGATTGAGAACTGAGGGCGCTAAGTAGCGCGTTGCGAAGCGAGGGTGGTTGTCGCGATTCGGCCAATCACGGATTGGCGGCCGGCCAAAAACTGGCGCAGGCGTTGCGGATAGTCCGAGCTCACGGCGGCAATCACCGACGGTCGAACTGACAGTGCTTTACGCCACTGCGCGAGCTTTGGTTGGTGTTCGAGGTAGGCGCTGTCCGTTAGTGTCTCGAGGGTGTCGAAGTAGCGAAACGCGGGCGCGAAGGCCGCGTCGACCAAGGTGAACTGTGTTCCCGCGAACCAGGGTCCGTCGTGAAGGCTCTGTTCCAGACGCTGAAGCTGGCCGTGCAGCGTGACCTGCGCGTGACCCAAGTCCGAATGCGTATGGGCGCTATACAGCTGACCGATGTTCGCAATCAGTTGCGAAGCAAACGCCTGCCAGGCCAGTTGTTGATACTTTTCGATTGCGTTGTCGGCGAGCAAGCCGCCACCGCTGATGTGGTTGACGTATTGGGCGATGATAGAGGATTCAAAGAGCACCGCATCATCGTCAATCAGCAGCAGCGGCACTTTGCCCAGCGGCGAGATTTGGGTGAACCAGTCGGGTTTGTTACTGAGATCTATCAGACGTCGCTCGAAGCTCATTCCCTGCTCCGACAGGGCGATGGCGGCGCGCTGCGCGTAGGGGCACAGGTGATGGCTAACTAGGGTGAGTTTGGGGGTTGTCATGGCCGACTCCTTAGCGGGGTGTTCAACTTGGAAGCCATGGTATGTTGTGCAAATACGGTCGTAAATACCCATAAATGCAAAATAGGTGTGCATTAATGCACAGTAAAAATTGGGACGATCTGCGGGTTTTTCTGGCGCTGTGTAGAGAAGGGTCGGCCACGGCGGCGGGCCGCGCGCTCGGCGTCAATCACACCACCGTCGCCCGCCGCATTCGCGCTCTAGAACAGAGTCTAGGTACGCGCTTGTTCGATCCCTCGCGTGACGGTTACGAGATGACCCAGTCAGCCGAGAACATGTACGAACACGTGCAGCGGATGGAGGACATCAGCCAAGCCATCGACCGAGAAGTGTTCGGTCGAGATGCCGAGCTCAAGGGGCCCTTGAAACTGACTGTTGCGCACGACGTAGCCGAACGGCTGGTGGTCGGCAGGCTGCGCGAGTTTCGGCAAGCCTATCCGTCGATTGATCTGGAGCTACTCACCACATCGGGCTTGGTCGATCTTGCCGCTCGCGAGGCCGACATCGCCTTGCGGATGACCGCGAAGCCGCCGGATTATCTGATCGGGCGCAAGGTGTTGCCGATGCGGCACGGCGTCTACGGATCTGCCGAATACCTGCGCTCTCTAGACGGGAGCGCTCAGGTGATTGTGTTTCGCGGTGACACAGAGCTGCCGGCGTGGGTGCGCGATCACTTTCCCGATGCCAAAGTCGCCATGCGGGTCGAAGATGTCAGCACCATGTCCAGCGCGGTGTCTCATGGGCTTGGTCTGGCGCGTATGCCCTGCTATATCGGAGATACAGAACCGGGCGTGTGCCGACTCGATCTAGCGCTGACGCCGTCGACCTGGGGAATTTGGATACTGAGTCATGTTGACCTGCGCAGTACCGCGCGAGTACGGGTCGTTCGGGAGTTCTTGGTTGAGGTGGTCGAAGCGCAGCGAGCACTCATACTCGGCGAAAGGTCGCTATATTTCGAGCGCGACTAAGCCGGATGTTTCATAAACTTCACGCGCCCTCGCTAGG
>QIMA01000115.1 GCA_003233535.1 Rhodanobacteraceae bacterium | reverse complement strand
GCACAAGGCGCCAGCGTCAGCAAGATCAGGCTTGCGACCAGCAGCAGGGTGGTTGATCGGGCCGACAATGGCCGCATTTCAATGTGCGATAGGGCGATCCGCATCGGCCCAGTGTAGCGCAAGACGCGGTTCACAATACGTGTCAGTCTTATCCAACGAGGTATGAGCCTGGAGCCCCCGGTGTGATTCCAACGAGGAAGGCGACCGTTTCACGCAACTGATGCACGAAAAAATGTGCCGCACTGCGCTTGTCGTTTAGCGCCCTGCTGCGCCACTATCGGGGGCTTGTCCCTGCCCACTCACTGGAGTCCCCCATGAGGCGTCTTGCCGTTTGGATCGTTAGCTGCGCTGCGATTTTGTTGATGTCTCACCCGGCTGCGGCCATCGAGATGCCGGACGGCGTGTCGGAAAAGGTGATTGAGTGGCGCCGGGATCTACACGCCAACCCTGAGTTGGGCAACCGCGAGTCGCGCACCGCAGCCAAGGTGGCGGCGCACCTGCGCGCGCTGGGAATGGAGGTGCACGAAGGTATCGCCCACACCGGCGTGATCGGCTATTTGCAGGGCGGGCTGCCCGGACCTTTTCTGGCGCTGCGCGCGGATATGGATGCGCTGCCGGTGACCGAGCAGGTCGATGTGCCGTTTGCGTCCAAGGTCACCACGCAATATCGCGGCGAGACTGTTGGCGTAATGCACGCCTGCGGCCACGATACCCACGTGGCCATGCTCATGGGTCTGGCGGAGACGTTAGCGAGTCAGCGTGAGTCGCTCACCGGCAACGTGCTGTTTATCTTCCAGCCGGCCGAAGAAGGCGCGCCGGAAGGCGAGGAGGGCGGTGCCCAGCTGATGCTGGCCGAGGGCCTGTTTAGCGACAAGTACTACGGCAAGCCGGATGCGGTAATGGGCATGCACGTTACTTCACGGCTGCCGGTTGGCTTCTTGGGGCTCAAGAGTGGGCCGATGATGGCCTCTTCGGACACGTTTTCCATTCACGTGGTCGGCAAGCAGACTCACGGTTCGCGCCCGTGGCAGGGCATTGATCCGATCGTGGTCGGTAGTGAGATCGTACTCAGTCTGCAGAGCATCGTTAGCCGAGAAATCGATATCACCGGCACGCCCTCGGTGGTAACCGTCGGCCAGTTTCGTGCCGGCATTCGGCAAAACATCATTCCCGATAGCGCCGACCTGCTCGGCACCATCCGCAGCTTTGATCCGGCGCTACGCGAACAGGTGATCGCCGCCATTGAGCGCCGTGCCAAAGGCGTCGCTGCCGCAGCCGGAACCACCGCTGAGTTCAAGCTGCACCCTGGCGGCTACGCGGTGACCGTCAACGATCCCGAACTCACCGCGCGTTTGCGCCCGGTGCTGGAGGCGACGGTCGGCAAGCAGCGGGTGATCACCATGCCGCTGATTACCGGTGCCGAAGACTTCAGCTTCTACGCCCGTGAGGTACCCGGCTTGTTCTACTTCGTCGGCGTCACCCCGACCGATAAAGATGCCGCCCAGGCGCCGTCCAATCACTCGCCGCTGTTTTATGTCGACGAGGCCGGAATGGCGGTGGGCATGCGCGCGATGCTGGCTGCGGTGAACAGCTTTATGGCCGGTGAGTAGGCCATTGTGACGGCGGGCAGTTAGCGAAACTGCCTGCGCATCGGTACGAACTGTCGAGACTGCATGAGCGTCGCGTACTACATTGTCGCCGAAACTGAGATTGCAGGCTTCGACCACGTCGTAGGTCACCGCCCGGAAGACGTGTTTTGAAAAGGACGCCAGACCCGTGCGAACGGTGCCTGTACGGATACAGGCACCGCTGAGCATCTCCGCTTCGCTAGCCCGGATATTTCATGAACTCGCGCGATGCTCGCGCAGGACATTGGTTGTCCAGTGATTTTTCCGAAGGAGCGGTGTAGTGGTTCATACACCCGACTGAGGAAAAACCGCTGGACGATCAAGGGCCTAGCGAGGGCGCGTGAAGTTTATGAAACATTCGGGCTAGGTCTCGCTCAGCGCAGCGGCAGTCGGCTTCGCAACACGCCGTTTGACCGGCTTGCCGCCGTACTTACGATTCAGCCAAAAACCCGCGATGATGGCGACGAAGACCGGACCGACGAAGGCCACCAACTGCAGCTTGCCTGGGTCAAAGGACGGTATGGCCCTGCCCAAGCCGATCCCCAGGAAGGCGATGTGGGTAGCAACACCGTTGCCGATCATCGCGCCGTAGTGCTCCTTCAACCACCACTTTGGGTCGTTGCCGGCACGCCGCCAGCCGCGTACCGCACCAATGCCGATTGACACACCGACCAAACCGAAGATGCTCAGCAAACCGGAGCCGATGTTCATGCCCAGCAGGGAAACGCTAGCGCCGGCAACGGCGGTCAGTCCGGCTAAGAACCAAAACACCAGACCGAAGTAGCGCTTGCGGTCACGGCGATCGCGAATGGCTCGCCACGACATCCAACACGAAGTGGTCACTAGCAGCAGCAAGAACCCTAAGAATAGTCCGCCGTAGACCTGCCCTCGGGCGAAAGAGGCGCTGACGAGCGGCACACCGGTCAGCACTACGGCAAGCATGGCCAGCAAATAGCCCTGTCCGACCTTGCGATGCACCGGGGTGCCTTTGTTCATTAGTCCAGCGGTCCAAAACAGGATCAGCGCGATGCTGCCTGCGGCGATGTGGGTGATCACGGCGATGCGGTACGTGTCCATGCGGGGTCCTCAAATCTGACCACACCAGTTTGCCGGCGAGGCGGCGTGCCTTGAGGTGCCGGGCGTCATCAAAGCCGGGTGCCGGAAGTCATCAATCTGCGCTGCTGACTTGTTCACACTGGCTCGGGCTGCGATGCTCGATTCATGCGCAACTCCATTGTTCCGAACTGGCTCGCTGGGCTGCTCAACCCACTGTCCTTGGCCGCCTATGTGGCTTGGAGCGTGGTTTGGGTGGCCACTACTGCGTCCATTGCCGAGCAGGCGCCGGATTCGCTCAATTACGCCCGCTTGGCGTTGCTGAGCTTTCTGCTTGGCTTTGTGCTGACCACCCACGATCACGTCAGGCTGGACTGGCGCGGACTGACCGGGTTATGTCTAGTAATGACCGTCGCGGCGCTGTATGTGATCCATCTGTTGCCCTTTAGCACCGGCCATATTTTGATGGTGCTGCTCGTTGCGGTGCTTGCCTATCGCCTGCCGCCGATCCCACTGTTGCTCTGTTTAGTGGCGATCAATGGGGTGATCTTTAGCTTCATGTTGAACCACCCGCGAGCAAGCTGGCAGGAAGCGTCCCTGTCACTACTGGGTTTTGTCAGCTTCCAAGCCTTTGCTGGCCTGGTCATTCGCAATATGCGGCAAGCCGAGCAAATGGCCGACGATTTGCGCGCGACCAATGCGGAGTTAATGACCACCCGGCTGCTGCTGGCCGAAAGCGTGCGCGATCAGGAGCGATTGCGCATGTCCCGCGAGCTGCACGATGTTGCTGGCCATGGTTTAACCGCACTCAAACTCAATTTGGGCGTGCTTGCTCGTGACGGTCAGCAGTCAGACTCCGAACGAATCGGCGTCTGCGCGCAGTTGGCCGACGAGTTGCTGCAAAACCTGCGTCACGTGGTGCAGCAACTGCGCGCCGAGCCGGGCCCAGATCTGAACGAGGTGCTGCAGCGCATCGCCTTGCCCTTCCCTCGGCCAAAACTGCAGCTGAACTTGAGCGACGATCTGCCGGCACTGAACTTTGCTCAGGTTGAAGCCGTTATGCGGGCGGTGCAGGAAGCGCTTACTAATGCCGCCAAACACGGCAACGCGCACTTCGTGCGCGTGAGTCTGGACTGCGACGACGGCAGTTTGCGCTTGCGGATCAGCGATGATGGACGCGCGCCCGGTAAGCTCAAGATGGGCGGTGGTTTGAGCGGCATGCGCGAGCGCTTCGAGGATCTGGGCGGATCGCTGGCGGTGAGCACTGCGGCCCCTGGCGGACTAAAGCTACTGGCCAGCTTTCCACTTAAGTTTAGCGGAGAAGTCAGATGATTCGCCTTGCCCTAGCCGACGATCAGGCGCTGGTTCGATCCGGTTTACGTGCGCTGCTGGCCGGCTACAGCGATGTCGAGGTCGTTGTGGAAGCCGAAGACGGGGCCGTCCTGCTGGCGCAGCTGGCCGATACCGAGATTGACCTCATCTTGTCCGACATCCGCATGCCCGGTACCGATGGCCTGCAACTGGTGCAGCAACTGCGCGAGATGGACAACCAAACGCCAGTGATCCTGCTCACCACCTTTGATGAGAGCGATTTCGCGCTGCGCGCGGCCGCCGCGGGCGCTCAAGGCTTCTTGCTCAAAGATGCGTCGCCTGAGGATCTGCACGAGGCCATCATCCGCGTCGCCCGCGGCGAGACACTGCTGGCGCCAGTCTCCACCGACCCGGTGCGCGCTCGCTACGCCTACCGCGACCAGGTTCCGCCCACCGATACCTTCAACCAGCGCGAAATCTCCATCCTGCGGCTGTTGGCCGGCGGCTATTCGAACAAGGAAATCGCCCGAACCATCCACCTCACCGAAGGCACGGTGAAGAACTACGTCAGCGAAATTCTCGACAAGCTCGGCACCCGTGACCGGACTCGCGCGGTGTTGAAGGCGATTACGCTTAGGGTGATCTAGAGCGAGTGGCGCACCGACCGCAATCCGCCATTGCGCGTTTCAATCCACGCGCCCGTGAAGGGCGCGACTCCAACATGGGTATGACGACGGCGCCGGACGGTGTGTTTCAATCCACGCGCCCGTGAAGGGCGCGAG
>QIMA01000539.1 GCA_003233535.1 Rhodanobacteraceae bacterium | reverse complement strand
GTATGAACCACTACACCGCTCCTTCGAAAAAACCACTGGGCAATCAATGTCCTGCGCGATCATCGCGCGAGTTCATGAAATATCCGGGTTAGCTCAGTGTGTCCCAGGATCTATTTCGGCGACGACTTGCGCGCGCCACCGACCAATTGACTCGGGCCAACGGCCGTCGCGTACGGCTTGCTCCAAAACGGCACGGGTGGCGATGAATTCGGGGGCTAGGTCCAGTGACTCTGCCGTTGCTATCAGAGCAGCACGCAAAGATTTGACGGACTTTTTCTGCTCGCCGTTGATGGGTTCAGGGGCAATCGGGAACGCGTCGTCGGGTCCGTCGCCCGCCTCGGACAATATCGCGTCGAGTTTGCTCGCGGCACGTTCTGGATCACGCCGGCCGGCATCAGCCATGGCCTTGCTCATCGCCTGTAGCTCGCCCGGCTGGCAGTGAGCAATGGCGACCGCTAGGCCGGAGTCGAGTATCCAGTTCTTCGGTTTGTCACGCTGTTGCGCCTCGGTTAGCCGCCAGCGCAGCAGCTGGCACAATCGCCATTGCGCCAGTTTCGGGTAGCTGCCCGCATTGCGTTCGGCTAGGTGTGGGAATTCAGGGGGCGCGGCGAGCACGCGATCAATCTGCCGTTGGCACTCTTCAGCAAGCCAGTCGTTGCGCCCCAGACGATCAACTTCGGCCAGGATTTGCGCGGCTACTGGATGCAGATAGCGCACGTCATCGGCGGCGTATCGGCATTGCTTTTCGCTCAGCGGGCGGCGCATCCAGTCGGACTGCTGTTCGCCCTTGCTCAACGCAATGTCGAGGCGCTCGGCGACCATCCGCTGATAGCCAATCTGCCCGGGCACGCCGGCGAACTGGTTGGCAATCTGAGTGTCAACCAAGTGGCTGGGCGTGGCGTCGCTCCAGCGCTGCAATACTTCGATATCCTCGCCGCCGGCATGGATCAGCTTACGCAGCTGAGGGTCCGCTAAGAGTTCGCCTATAGCAGATCCGGCGTCGATCGCCAGCGGGTCGAGCAGAAAAATCTCCTCGCCAACCGCTAACTGCACTAAACCCAATTCGGCGTGATAGGTGCGGCGCCGGACGAATTCGGTATCAATGGCCAAACTGCCGTTGCTGCGGGCAGTTTGGACGAATCGGCTGAGGTCTGCCTCGGTGGTAATCCAGGACCAGGATTGCATCTGGGCTGGCCCTGATTCATCTGCTGCGACTACAGTAGTGGTTCTGGCAGGCATCTTAGTGGTTTCCATCCTTGGTACGGTCGCTGAAGAACAATCTGAGCTTTATCTTCGCTCTGGTGATCATACTGGGTGCCGTAGGCGTGGGTGCCTGGCGCGCAGAACTGGGCCAGCGTACCAGCGAGCGCCTGCAGTTGTTTGAACCGTTTACCGGTGAGGAAGATCAGGGCCTGTCCGAAGAGCAACTGCTCGCCCAGCGTGATCGGATTGATGAACTGGGCGACGAAGAATTCGAACCGGACCTGGAACCGGTGCCAGCCGAGTCGGTTGAACCAGAGGAAGAACCGGAACGTGATCCAGACGACCTGATCCAGGCACTCGCCAGGCTCGAAGCGGCCGTCAATGAAGGGCGCTATCTGGTGCCCGAGCAAGACAGCGTTGCTTGGTGGGTGGACTCCGCGTTGCGCGTCGACTCGGTTAACGAGGACGCGCTGAGCGCGCTAGCTAGGCTGGTTGATGACATCACCGCCCTGGGGGGCGGAAAGCTGCCTGAGCAGGATCTCCCGGGCGCTGAGCGCACTTTAACCATCTTGCGCCGAGTAGAGGGCGACTCGGCAAGAATAGCGGCGGTGCAAACGGTGGTTGATAGCGCTCGTGAACTGCAGCAGCGGCTGGCACGTTCGGAATCAATTCTGGCCGAAGAAGGCTTAAGCGCGCGGCAACTGATGCGGGCAGCGGCCGGTTTTCAAGCGGTACTAGCCATCGATGACGGCAATCCGGCGGCAACTAAGGGTATCGAAGCGGTGCAGCGGCGCCTAGTGGACTTGGCTCTTGCCGCATCCCAAGATTTCGATTTCAGCGCCGCTGAACGAATGGTTGAGCAAGCCCGTTCACTGCAAGAGCGCTCGCGCGTGGTCAACAGCGCATCCGCGCAGCTGATGGCTTTTCGCGCGCAGAGTGAGGCCGATTTGTTGGCCCAATTTGATTCGGCGCTGGACACACGCGATGTGGATACCGCACGCCTAGCGTTGGATCGGTTGCGCAAGTTTCTCGATGACAGCCGGCGCTTGCGCTCGCTATCTCGCAAGCTGACCAATGCTGAGCTTTACGCCGGCTACGCGCCTGGTGAGACCTTCACCGACAGCCTGCGCGGCGGTGGGCGGGGGCCGCGCATGGTGGTGATTCCCATCGGTCGCTTCTTGATGGGCTCGCCGGAATCTGAGCAGGGCCGCAAACGCAGCGAGGGGCCGCAGCGCGAGCTGAGCTTCCCGCTCGGGTTTGCGATGGGCCAAACCGAGGTCACCGTTGGCGACTACCGCGCCTTCGTCGAGGCGACGGGTTTTGTTACCGAGGTTGAGCAAACAGGTCAGTCTGACACGTATCAAGAACGCAGCGGTCGATTGGTCCTGCGCAACGGTGTCACTTGGAAACGTGACTACAAAGGTAGCCGCGCGCGCGCCACCGAGCCGGTGCTACACGTGACCTGGAACGATGCGGCGGCCTATGCCAATTGGCTGGCCGAATCGACCTCCAGCGCTTACCGCTTGCCGAGCGAAGCCGAATTCGAGTACAGCCTGCGCGCCGGCACGCAAACCCGCTATTGGTGGGGTGATGATGCGCCCGATCGGGTGCTAGCTAACCTCACCGGTGCCGATGACGTGTCCAAGGGCAAGCGCACTTGGGCCAACGGCTTCGCCGATTACGGCGACGGCTTCTGGGGTACTGCGCCGGTGCGCTCATACGAGGCGAACCCATTCGGCTTGTTCGACATCGACGGCAACACCTCCGAGTGGGTGGCTGATTGCTGGCATGACAACTACTCGCGGGCGCCCAGCGGCACCCAGCCTTGGGTCAATCCGGGCTGTAAGTTGCGCGTGGTGCGCGGTGGCTCCTGGGGCAGCGCGCCGGAGCAATCACGCAGCGCCTACCGCACCGGCAACGGCGTCAGCAAGGGCGGTGCTCGGGTTGGTTTTCGTGTGGCGCGGGATCTTTGATTGGCAGCAGGGTAAGCTTTGAACCTGTTGGAAGTCGCAATCTCTGCACCTTGATGTGTACTTTTGTCAACAGACCCGCGCGGCGAGGTGGTAAAGCCAGTATCATCCGCCGCCGATACTTAATAGGTAGCTGCGACCTCCGTGTTTGAATTATTGCTAGTAGGTGGACCGGTCATGTGGCCGTTGCTGGCGGCTTCTGCGCTGGCCATCGGGATCATTCTTGAACGATTCTGGACTTTGCGGCGCAGTGCGGTGATACCGCCGGCGCTGGGCGAAGAAGTGCGCGCCTGGGCGCGCTCGCCGAAGCTGGATCCAGGTCATTTGGACAAGCTGCGGCACAATTCTCCGCTCGGCGAGGTGTTGGCCGACGTGCTGCTGCATCGCGGCCGATCGCGCGAAGTGATGCGCCAAAAAGCCGAAGATGGCGGGCGCCAAGTGGTGCACCAGCTGGGACGATTTCTCAATCTGCTGGGCACCATTGCGACGATCTCGCCGTTGATGGGCTTGTTGGGCACAGTCATGGGTCTGATCCGCATGTTCCTGGTGATCAATACCGCCGGGATTGGTGATGCCAATAAGCTCGCTGGCGGTATCGGTGAGGCCCTGGTGGCGACCGCTAGCGGCTTGGTTGTAGCGCTAATTGCGTACTTCTTCCATCGCCATCTGCGCGGCGTAGTGCTGAGCTTGGGGGTTGGCCTGGAGCGCGAGGCGATCTTGCTGGTCGATTCGCTGGAGCGATCGAGTGATGCCGCTCCATCGAGCAGCGACGCACGGACTGCGCGATGAAATTCACCGAGGAAGTCAATGATGAGGTCGAGATCAATGTGATCCCGCTCATCGACGTCATCCTGGTGTTGCTGATTTTCTTCATGGCCACGGCAACGTTTGATCAGCAAACGCGGATGAAGCTTAGCTTGCCGCAGGTGTCCGACTCGCAAATGCAGTCGGACAAGCGGGAATCGCTGGTTGTCCAGATTAGCGCCGACGGACGATTCTTCGTGGGCAGCAATGAAGTCATCAATGCGCGTATCGAGACATTGATGGAAGCGCTACAGCGGATTGCCGGCGATGATCGCCAGCAGGCGGTGATGGTGCGCGCCGATGCCGGCGCTCAACATCAGTACGTGATCACCGCACTGGAC
Source organism: Rhodanobacteraceae bacterium (assembly GCA_003233535.1). Classification (GTDB taxonomy): domain Bacteria; phylum Pseudomonadota; class Gammaproteobacteria; order Xanthomonadales; family SZUA-5; genus SZUA-5. Next base: position 468 of record QIMA01000539.1, on the reverse strand, counting down.
GCTCTCGGGCAATTGGGTTTTAGTCAAATCTCAATCGCTACGACGAGGGCAGACGCGGCAAGCGAATGAGCGCCGCGCAATCGCCGCCTCCTGCGCTGACATCTGACCCCAGTTCGATTAGCACGCGCGGGACTTTCGCACGCCTACTGAGCCGGGCTAGGCCGTACTGGCCGCTGGGAGTCTTGGCGGTGATTGGTATGCTTTTCGAAGCTGGCGTGGCTGCGGCCTTCCCATTCCTGCTGCAGCCGATGTTGGACGATGTCTTCATCGCCCGCGACGAGACCATTATTCGTTGGCTGCCGTTGATCATATTGGCGTTGTTTGCGACCCGCGGCGCGGCCCTGTTCGTGTCCGACTATTCGGTGGCGAAGATCAATCGCGGCATCATTCGTGACCTGCGTAACGCCTGCTTTGAGCGCTATCTGAATTTGCCCTCGGCCTATTTCGGCGAGCACCAATCTGGCGAGC
>QIMA01000544.1 GCA_003233535.1 Rhodanobacteraceae bacterium | reverse complement strand
GGCGGTGGCGGTGGCGGCGGACGCGGTGTAGGACTGGGTCGGGGCGTGGCCTGCATCTGGCTCATGTCAATCATTACCGCTTTCAGAGGTGCACCCCCCGACAGCTCAATTGGCTGCGAGGATTGTAATCCGAGCAGCATGACCAGGGCAGCCAGTACGTGGATGCCCAGTGCCTGCAGCAGCGACAAGGATTTGTCGCTGAAGCTCTCCATCAGGGTGCACTTCCTGGTGGCGGTGGCGGATCGGCCATTAGCCCAACCTTAGGCGCACCGGCCTGCTGCAATAGCGCCATCGCCTGAAAGACCTTGCCGTACTCAACGCTGCGGTCACCGCCGACCAGCACGGTGAGCTTGGGATTGTTGCGGACGAAAGCAGCAACTTTGCCCTTCAACGTTTCCGCATCCACTTCCTCATGCTCGCCGCCTACGGTCAGGAAAAACAGGCCTTCGCGCGTTACCGTCACCACCACGGGCTCGGATTCGTTCTGCATGGGCTCGGCAGATGCCTGCGGCAGGTCGACATCCACGCCCAGATTGAGCAAGGGCGCGGTAACCATAAAAATGATCAGCAGCACGAGCATCACGTCGATGTAGGGAACGACGTTGATCTCAGCGACAGGCTTACGCCGTTTACGATTACGTGCCATAACGGTGACCTCGTTGGCAGTGCCGAAGGGCGGGGTTCACACTATGCCGGCCGCTCAACGATAGCCCTCCTCAGGATGTGCTTGTCTTTCCAAAATCGAACTGAACTCATCCTGAAAGATGTCGTAGCGTGATTCCAGGCGTTCGACCTGATTCGAATAGCGGTTGTAGAACACCACTGCCGGAATGGCGGCGAAAAGACCCATGGCGGTAGCAATCAACGCTTCGGAAATACCCGGAGCGACCATCGCGATGGTGGCTTCTTTGACGTTGGCTAAACCCTGAAAGGCGATCATGATTCCCCACACGGTGCCGAACAGCCCGACGTAGGGCGAGATCGAACCGACGGTGGCCAGCGTGGTCAGCGACTGCTCTAGGCGGTCGATTTCGCGAATCATCGCCACCCGCATCGCCCGTTGCGCTGATTCGATCAGCGAGCGCGGATCCACGCCGCGCTTTTGCCGCAGCTTGGCGAATTCGCGGAAGCCTGCTTCAAACACCGTTTCCAGCCCTTCGGGATCCTTGCCCTGACTAACTTCGCGATACAGCTGGGCCAGATCGGCACCGGACCAGAAGCGATCCTCGAATTTCTCGGCTGCCTTCGCCGCGCGGCCGAGCAAACGGTACTTGCGGGCGATGATCCACCAAGACCAGATCGAAGCGGCCAGCAGCAGCGCCATAACCAACTTAACCGGCAAGCTGGCCTGAGTGAGCAAATGGATAAGGTCGAGATCGGTGTTCAAGCGTGTAATTCCTTGACGATATCTGGCGGTATGGAGCGTGGTTTGAAACTGTCGGCCTTGATGCACGCCACTTCGGCCGTGGCCTGGCCCAGCAGCGTGCCGTCGGCAGCCAAGTGGAGATCGTGATCGATCACCATGCGCGTGCGGCTAAGCGAGCATAAACGCAGCCTCACTTCGAGCAAATCATCCAAACGCGCCGGTCTTTTGAACTGCACAACCATTCGATAGAGTACAAACAGCACGCCAAGTTCGCTGGCCATGCTCGATTGGACAATCCCGCGACTGCGCAGCCACTCCGTGCGGGCGCGCTCGTAGAAGCGAACGTAAGCTGCATGGTAGACCACCCCACCGGCGTCGGTATCTTCCCAATAGACACGCACAGGCCAACTAAACACAGCCTGACTCACGCCGTCTCTCCACCGTCGGGCGGATCAAATAGATCGGCCGCAGGTTCCTGCCTAGTAGGCGGTTTTAGGCCCAAATGCAGATATGCGCGGCGAGTCGCCATGCGTCCGCGCGCGGTGCGCATCAAAAAACCCTGTTGGATCAGAAAAGGCTCGATCACGTCTTCCAGGGTTCCGCTGTCCTCGCTCAAGGCCGCGGCCAGATTATCGATACCAACCGGACCGCCTTCGAAATGATCAATCAAGATGTGCAATAGGCGTCGATCCAGAGCGTCAAATCCAGCCTGATCGACCTGCAGCATTTTCATCGCGGCGTCGGCCACTGCCAGGGTAATCACGCCGTCGGCCTTAACTTGGGCGTAGTCGCGCGCACGACGCAGCAAACGATTGGCGATGCGCGGCGTACCCCGCGAGCGGCGGGCAATCTCTTCGGCACCCACGGTTTCACAGGGGACTTTGAGGATCTGCGCCGAGCGGCTGACGATGGTGGTCAGCTCGGGCACGGTGTAGTACTCCAGCCGCGCGACGATGCCAAAGCGATCACGCAGCGGTGAGGTTAGCAATCCGGCACGGGTGGTGGCACCGACCAACGTAAACGGCGGTAAATCGAGCTTGATCGAGCGAGCGGCAGGCCCCTCGCCGATCATAATGTCGATCTGGTAGTCCTCCAGTGCTGGATAGAGCACCTCTTCAACCACCGGCGAAAGGCGGTGGATCTCGTCGATGAAGAGCACGTCGCGCGGCTCGAGATTGGTCAGCAAGGCGGCTAGATCGCCTGGGCGCTCTAACACTGGCCCGGAGGTTTGCCGCAAGCTCACGCCTAGCTCGTTGGCAATGACGTGCGAGAGCGTGGTCTTGCCCAGCCCTGGCGGCCCAAAGATCAGCACGTGATCGAGCGCGTCGCTGCGCCGTCTGGCCGCTTCAATATAGATCTCCATCTGCTCGCGGATGGTCTTCTGCCCGGTGTATTCGGACAGCAAACGCGGCCGCAGCGTCGCCTCCAACTGCGCATCGACACCGGAGGCTTGCGCGGACAACAGACGATCAGGATCAGCAGCGGACATGGCTGGGCGGGTGGTGGGTGGGGAACAACGGGTATTGTGACATGAGGTCGAAAGCTAAGAACGTTTTAGGTTTTAGGTTTTAGGTTAGAGCCACAGTTCGCTCAGCAGTCCTTCGAGGCGCACCGGTGGCTCTTCGCCCTTACGTAAAACGTAAAACGTAAAACGTAAAACAAGCTTTCTGTCCGTTACCCCCTCATCAGCGTCGACTTACCGAACAGGCTCTCGACTAAGTCAACCGCTAGCTCAGCGCTGCTGTTGTGATTGTCGAAAGCCGGGTTCAGCTCGACGATATCCAGCGAGCCCAGGCAGCCGGTATCGGCGATCATTTCCATGCACAGCTGCGCTTCGCGGTAATTCGGACCGCCGGGCACGGTAGTGCCAACGCCAGGCGCGATTTCCGGATCGAGGAAGTCGATGTCGAAACTCACGTGCAGGTGGGTGTTGGCATCGACACCCTCCAGCGCTTCGGTCATCACCCGACGCATGCCAACCTCATCGATATAGCGCATGTCATAGACTTCCAGGCCAACCTCGCGGACCAGCTTGCGTTCGCCCTGATCAACGCTGCGAATGCCAATCTGGCGAATCTGGCTCGGATCAAGCACCGGATGACGACCAGCAATTTCGACCAACTCCTTCGGACCATGGCCGAACAAGCAGGCGACCGGCATGCCGTGCACGTTGCCGGAAGGGGTGATCGTGGCGGTGTTGAAGTCGGCGTGCGCGTCCAGCCAAAGGATGCGCAGCGTTTTACCGCGCTCGCGGCAGCTTTCGGCGACCGCAGCAATGGAGCCGATAGCCAAGCAGTGATCACCACCGAGGACGATGGGTAGGCGGTCATCAGCCAGCTCGCGATCAACGGCTTCAAGCAGCGAACGATTCCAAGCCACGACCTGCGCTAGGTGGCGATAGCCGTCAGTTGGCGGCAGCCACGGATTGACCGGCCCGGTGAGATTTCCACGGTCAACCACGTCCAAACCGCGCGATGCCAGCGCCCCAGGCAAGCCCGCAACCCGCAGCGCCTCCGGCCCCATCGACGCACCACGATGGCCTGCACCGATATCAGTAGGCGCACCAATCAAGCTGACGGCGCGACGCGGAGTGGTGACTTGGGCAAGCATGGCGATTCTCGTGGTGAATATTCAAGCCGGTCAGAATATCAGTAGCAGTGTGAACGGGGACACTTTGGTGAGGGCTGAGGAAGAGCAAAAACCCAGCCTTCCGGATCCCGAATCTTATGTCACACGTATCAACCGGGCTCTTCGCGACGCTGCAGCACAGAAACGACATCCGCCAGTTCCAGATCACGATCGCTAAGCAGTACCAGCAGGTGATAGAGCAAATCGGCGGCCTCGCCAAGCAACTCGGGCTTGCCTTGAGCGACTGCAGCAAGCGCCGTCTCTAAACCCTCTTCGCCGACTTTCTGCGCGATGCGCCGGGTGCCGGACTGATACAGCCGTGCGGTGTAGCTGCTTTCGGCTGATGCACCCTTGCGGCTCTGTACGACTTGTTCAAGCTCGGCCAAGAAGCCCAGACTGGGCTCGACTTGATTGCCGAAACAGGTGTCGGTGCCGGTATGGCAGACCGGGCCGTTGGGACTGGCCTGGATCAGCAGGGTGTCGCGATCGCAATCGATGCGCACGCCGCGCAAATCCAACCAGTGGCCGCTGCTCCCACCCTTGGTCCACAAGCGCTGCTTGCTGCGCGAGTAGAACGTCACTCGGCCACAGCTCAGGCTGTGCGCGAGTGCCTCGGCGTTCATATAGCCGAGCATCAGTACGCGGCCGCTGCGCGCATCCTGGACGATGGCTGGCAACAGCCCGTCACCCTTCTCCCAGTCCAAATCACCGGGCTCAAAATCTATCGCTGTCATGAGTTGTGCTCGCATAGCAGAGATCGGCCTAGGCCGATCCAATGATAAGTTGGTTGTTCCGC
>QIMA01000240.1 GCA_003233535.1 Rhodanobacteraceae bacterium | reverse complement strand
GGCAATTAGCGCCTGATGCTTATCCAACGGCGGCGCGACGTCTTCAAAATTCTGCGCCAGTTCGAGGGCGGTTAGCCTTCCGGCCTCGATGTCGGCTAGGGGTTTGCGGGTCATCTGTGTTCCTAAGACTGTTTTAGGTTTTATGTTTTATGTTTTAGGTAAGGGCAAGAGCAACCGCAAGAGCCTCCTGCTAGTGTCGATGCGGCCGGCTTCACGCTTTGGCTCTTACCTAAAACCTAAAACGTAAAACGTAATACCTAAAACTTCTTGGCTCTCGCTCATCCCCCCGTCGGCATCACGAACTGTGCGCCGGCACGAATGCTAGTCGGCCAGCGGCTAGTGACTGCTTTGAGCCGCGTATAAAAACGCACGCCTTCGGGTCCGTAAACGTGGTGATCGCCGAACAGCGAGGACTTCCAGCCGCCGAAGCTGTGGAAGGCTGAGGGCACCGGGATCGGCACATTCACCCCGACCATACCGACCTGCACGCGCTGCACGAAATCGCGCGCGGCGTCGCCGTCGCGAGTGAACAGAGCAACGCCGTTGCCGTATTCATGATCGTTGATCAGCTGCAATCCCTGTTCGTAGCTCTCCACGCGCAAGATGCACAGCACCGGTCCGAAAATTTCTTCTTGGTAGATGCGCATAGCCGGTGTTACCTGATCGAACAAACAGCCGCCGAGGAAAAATCCGTTCTCAGCGCCATCGACGACGTGCGCGCGGCCATCAACCACCAGCTTGGCACCTTCGGTCACACCCAGATCGACGTAGCCGCGCACTTTGTCGCGATGCGCTGCGGTAATCAGCGGCCCCATGTCGACCTCGCCACTGCCGGGGCCGATTTTCAGCGCTTGAACCTGCGGCGCGAGACGTTCGACCAACGCGTCGGCGGTGGCGTCACCTACCGCGACCGCCACGGAGATGGCCATGCAGCGCTCGCCGGCCGAACCGTAGCCGGCGCCCATCAGGGCATCTGCAGCCTGATCCAGATCCGCGTCGGGCATCACCAGCATGTGGTTCTTCGCCCCGCCCAGCGCCTGCACCCGCTTGCCATGCTTGCAGCCGGTCTCGTAGATGTAGCGTGCGATAGGCGTGGAGCCGACAAAACTCACCGCCTGCACATCCGGATGTTCAAGCAGTGCGTCGACGGCCACTTTGTCGCCGTGGACGACATTGAAAACGCCCGCGGGCAGCCCCGCTTCGGTGAGCCACTCGGCCAACAGCAAGGACACCGACGGATCACGTTCTGAGGGCTTGAGCACGAAGCAGTTGCCGCAGGCAATGGCGATCGGAAACATCCACATCGGCACCATCGCTGGGAAATTAAACGGGGTGATGCCGGTCACTACGCCGAGCGGCTGGCGCACCGAACAGGCGTCGATCTGCGCGCCCACGTTTTCGCTGAACTCACCCTTGAGTAAATGCGGAATCCCGCAGGCAAACTCAATCACCTCCAGACCACGGGTTACTTCACCGAGCGCATCCGAATGGGTCTTGCCGTGTTCGGCGGTGAGCTGCGCCGCCAGCTTGTCTGCGTTTGCTTCAACCAGCTGACGGAACTTGAACAGCACCCGCGCGCGACGAATTGGCGGCGTTTGTGACCATGCCGGGAACGCAGCCGCGGCAGCCGCTACCGCGCGATCCACCATCGCCGGATCGGCCAACGGCAACGCGCCGGTTTGGGTGCCGCTGGCCGGGTTAAACACGGCACTGCTGCGACCTGTCGATTGCGCGACGTGATCGCCGTTGATGTAATGCGGAATCGCTACCGGCGCGGTATCGGATTGAGCACAAAGAGGGCTAACGGCAGCGTTCATGACGGTCTCGTGATAGTGATGTACTAATCACGATCATACGTCACAGAAGGAGCGTTTGAGGGCCCAGGGCCCAGAAGTGCTGCAGAGAACGTCGCAGTCCGAAGATCCCGCATTGCTCTTGCCTTCCTGGGCCCTTACTTCGCTGTGGCTCTGCTGGGCCCTGGACCCTCTCGTTGCTACTACTCTGCACCGATGTGCTCATCAAAAAAGGCCAACAGGCGCTGATAAAACTCGCGCCGGTGCTCCTCTACGAAGAAGCCGTGACCTTCGTCGGGGTAGATCAGGGTCTGGACGGGCACGCCGGCTTTCTTCAGCGCTTTTTCCATCGCCTCGGTGTGATCCACCGGGGCGCGCTGATCTTCGCCACCCGCGGCGAGAAACACCGGCACTTTAATCTGGGCGGCCAAGTTAACCGGTGACACGGAGGCTAGGTCCTGGTTTCCAAGCGCCTCATCGAGATATGTGCGTCCCGACCGTCGAGTTTGAATATCGCCGCGCCGAAGCATCAGGGGCAGGTCATACACGCCGATATAACCCACCGCACACTGGTAAAGGTCAGGCTCCTTAGCGACAGCCATTAACGCCGCATAACCGCCATAGCTCGCGCCATAAATGCACACTCGCTCGCCATCGGCTAAGCCCTCAGCGATTGCCCACTTAGTAGCATCGGTCAAATCGTCTTGCATCGCCTTGCCCCACTCACGCGTGCCGGCATTCATGTGCCGGCGGCCGTAACCGCCAGATCCACGAAAATTGACCTGCAGGACCGCATAGCCGCGTGCCGCTAACATCTGCGTTTCAGCATCGAAGTGCCAACCGTCGGCGACCCCATAGGGTCCGCCATGCGGGTGGACGATCAACGGCAGCTTGCTCGCCTCCTCCCCCGGCGGGATAGTCAGATAGCCATGCAGGGTCAGTCCGTCACGTGCTTTGAGGCTAAACGGTCGAACCTCTGCCGTGCGCTCCGGGTTAATCCACTCGCCTTTGGAGAACACCAAATTCACTGACTTGGCGCCTCGATCAAACAGATAGTAATCACCTGGACTACGGTCACTAGAAATCAGCACCATCACCTCTTGGCCGTCGGCAGTCGCCGAGTCGATGCGAACGGTGGAACCCTTAAAATTGGCGGCCATGGTCCGATAGACAATCGCATCAGCGCTCTTTCTGTCGAAAAAGCGCATCTTCGGCTTTTCTTCCATGAACGCAGAACCAATCACTGCACGACCAGAAACGCTGCGCAGAGAGCGAATCGGATCGGCATACTCACTGCGATATGCAAGCTGACTCTCACCCGATTCGGTGTCGAAACTGTAGACGCCGTCTGGCCCGTCATTTTCTTCGATCTGCAAATACGCGGTCGCGCCGTCGGCGGAAAAGCCCAGCGGATGCATTTCTTTCTCGCTCACGCTTTCGTCGTTGAGCAATTCCCATTCGGCATCGGCGCTGGCCCGGTAATAGGTCAGCACGCGATTGCTTGCCCCCGCCCCAGTGGCGAAGCGCACCGTGCCGCCAGGATCAGTGACGAAGCTCGCCCTCTGCACTGGGGCCTTCGCCACCTCTTTGCGCCGACCGCTATAAATATCGAGCTCTTCGATCCGGCTGTACGGTTCGGCGCGGTCGGTCCACGGCCAAATCGAAATCAGTACTTTTTTCGGCTCATTGGTAAGTTTGTCGATAACGAAGCCAGACGCACGTTCCTTGCGGCCGCGATCAATTCGCGTACCGCTCTTGCTGCCTTCGCCGCGAAAACCGAACAACATCTTTTGGCCGCTGCCATCGGCATTGGTAGCAAAGATCTCACCGGTCGGCAGCGGCGTATCCAGGCGACCAAACTTCTGCTCCACCCACAGCAGGATGCGCTCGTCGGCGACCCAGACGAAATCGCTCACATAGACGTTTGGGCCTGGGTTGACGTAGCCGGTGGTGCTGCCATCTGCACGACTGACAATATTGAGGATGCTGCGATCTTCAAACGGCACGATGATGGCGAAGTGCTTGCCATCAGGGGAGATGCGAATGTCCTCGATCGAGTCGCGCCGCAAGAAATCATCCAGCGAATGGGGCACAACCGCAACCGCCTGGCCAGCAGCACTATCCGCGTCTTGCGCGCACAGCTGCCCGGCAGACAACACCCAGATCAAACACAACAATCCCGCGCTACGTATGCGCATTACTCAACTCCAACAGCGAAAAAGGGGCCCAAAGACGGGAACACACAGTGCGGTCGCCTGAACAAGTTCCAGCGGGAGGCACTCCGCGTAGCAGAACCCACCGCAAGCGCGTGCGTAAGCCTGCTTCAGTGGCGCTAATCACGCAAGTCGCGTTTGCTCTAATTACCGACTAGGACTGGGCCTTAAGTCGTTCCTGCATCGCCTGCGGATCCGTTGGCGTGAGCACCACCGCGCGATCTGACCAGCGCAGCAGCAGGCCCGGCCCGATGTCCATCGCATAGGCCTTCATCAAACCCATGCCGCGGCGCCAGAACCAGCCGCTGAAGGAGAACAGCCCGCCGTTGCCGAACACTCGAAGCGCCCGGTCGAAGGCCTTGGGGACGACTTCCACACTGCTTAAGTCGCGCAGATCGATTGCGGTCTCGTGCACCAAGCGGCGCACGTACAGCGTGCCGCCGTCGATGCGGTAGCCGCGCACGATGAACAGCAGGCAGATCAGCGGCAGTGCCATTAGGGCCCAGCTCATCCAGTTCAAACCTGACGGTAGTCTGGTCGCCGAGAATTGAAACATCAGGCCCAGCCCAATAAGTAACGCGCAACTCAGCGCGCTCACCCACTTGACCAAACGACCTACGCGGACGGGGAATTCCATGGCGGCGCTCCGGCAGTAACTACGTAATGAGCATGCGAGTGAAAAGTGCGTAGCGCAAGGGCTAGCCCGGAATTTCATGAACTCGCGCGATGATCGCGCAGGACATTGATTGCCCAGTGGCGGTGTAGTGGTTCATACACCCGACTGAGAAAAAATCGCTGGGCGATCAAGGGCCTAGCGAGGGCGCGTGGAGTTTATGAAATATCCGGGCTAGGTTCGCCTTGAACCAATCTGCCGCGCCTAATCCAGCGCAAAGTCCTGCTCATAGCCGCGGCTGGATGGCGCGGTCTGATCTTCCTTGCGCAGATAGCAGCGACCTACTGCAAGACGCTCGATAGCGGTGCCCATGAAGCAGCGAAAGGCGTCTTCGGGTGTGCCGACGATCGGTTCCCCACGAACATTGAAGCTGGTATTGACCAGTACCGCACAGCCGGTCTGCGCTTTGAACTCGCTAAGCAGCGCATGGAAGCGGGGATTGGTGTCGCGGTGCACGGTCTGCACTCGGGCGCTGTAGTCGACGTGGGTTACCGCGGGGATGGCGCTGCGCTGTTGCTTGAGTAAATCGATGCCAAACAGCTGCGCATCGACGTCCACATTCAGCCGATGCTTTTCGGCCACTTCGGCGACCAGCAGCATGTAGGGGCTGTCGGCATCTAGATTGAACCAGTCGGCGGCATCTTCACTGAGTACGGCCGGCGCGAACGGGCGGAAGGACTCGCGAAACTTGACCCGCATATTCAAGGTGGTTTGCATCCGCGGCGAGCGCGGATCGGCCAGAATCGAACGCCCGCCCAGCGCGCGTGGTCCGAACTCCATCGCGCCCTGAAACCAGCCCAGGGCGCGCTCTGCCGCTAGATCGGTTCCCGCTTGGCGATACAGCGCATCCTCTTCGAGCACCTCAAACACTGCGCCTGCGGCGCGCAAGCGATCCTCAATCTCAGACTGCTCGAACGCCGGTCCCAAATAGCCACCGCGCATGCTGTCGCGAGCTTCAACGTGCCTGGGCTGCTCTTTGTGTAAATGCCAAGCTGAAAGCGCCGCACCGAGGGCACCGCCTGCATCGCCAGCGGCCGGCTGTATCCATATCTGATCGAATACATCGGCGCGCAGCAGTTTGCCGTTAGCTACGCAGTTCAACGCCACACCGCCGGCCAAACACAGCGCTTGGCGACCGTGACGTCGTGCCGCGTCCTTGGCTAAGCGCAGTACGACCTGTTCGGTAACCGCCTGAATCGAGGCGGCCAAGTCCATATGGCGCTGCTCCAGCGGCGCTTCGGGGCTTCGCGGTGGGCTGCCAAACAGGACATGGAAGGACTCGGCGGTCATAGTTGCGCCGACGCAGTAATCGAAGTAGCGCATGTCCAGGCGGAAGCTGCCGTCGTCCTTAAGGTCGAGCAGGTGATCGAGGATTTTCTGCGCGTAGATCGGCTGGCCGTAGGGCGCCAAGCCCATCAGCTTGTACTCGCCGGAATTGACCCGGAAGCCGCAGTAGTAGGTAAACGCTGAATACAGCAGGCCCAGCGAATGCGGAAAGTGGATCTCGCGCTCGATCTGCAAATCGGCGCCATCACCAACCGCCATCGAGCAGGTGGTCCACTCACCGACCCCATCCATGGTCAGCACCGCAGCGCGCTCGAACGGCGACGGATAAAAGGCACTCGCTGCGTGGCTGAGGTGGTGCTCGCTAAACAGCAATCGGCTGTGCCAATCGATGTCCGGTGCCAGCGCCCACAGTTGCTTGATGATCAGCGGCTTTAGAAACAGCTTCTCTTTCAGCCACACCGGCATGGCCTTGCTGAACGAGCCGAAGCCCTTCGGTGCCAGAGTCAGGTAAGTTTCCAGCAGCCGCTCGAATTTCAGCAGCGGCTTTTCGTAGAAGGCCACATAGTCCAAATCGGCAGCGCTGCAGCCCACTTTGCGCAAACACGCGTCGATCGCTTGCGTAGGCCACTGTGGATCGTGCTTGCGCCGACTAAAGCGCTCTTCCTGCGCCGCCGCGACGATTTTCCCATCGACGATCAGCGCCGCGGCGCTGTCGTGGTAGAAGGCGGAAATGCCGAGGATGCGCATTCAGATGCGCGGGCTGAGAGCTGAGGGCCCGGAGAAATAGGGCTGAGTAGAGCGAGAGTACCGCTGGCAGCCGCTACGCGTGCGCAGCATCGGAGTTTCCTGTGGGGCCGTGTGCCCAAATGCGGCTCTCGTTGCCATTGTCAGAACAACGGATATAGCAAGGGTGCTAAGACTGAGCCCTTGGTGAAAACCAACAGTCCGCCGAGCAGCAGCATCACCAGAACGATGGGCAGCAGCCAGAATTTTTTCCGCTCGCGCAGAAAATCCCATAGGTCTCTCAACACCGATTCGTTACTCCGTGCACAGCGACGCTGCGATTCATAGCTTAGCCCGGATGTTTCATAAACTCGCGCGATGATCGCGCAGGACATTGGTTGCCCAGTGGTTTTTCTTCAGGAGCGGTGTAGTGGTTCATACACCCGACTGAGGAAAAAC
>QIMA01000495.1 GCA_003233535.1 Rhodanobacteraceae bacterium | reverse complement strand
GCATCCGACGCACTTTCGCGCACTTTTTCACCGGTTAGCCATCTGCACGGCGTTGCCGACAGCCCCGAATTGCGCAAAGCCTTTCTGGCCGCCCTAGAGCAGATCACCGCTTTCCACGCCGAGCTGTCGCAGAATCAGTCGCTCTACGAGCGTTTTTCGGCGGTCGCAGCGCGACCGGATTTCGAGCGGCTCAGCGTTGCGCAACGCGCTGTGGTTAACGATGGCTTACGCGACTTTCGCCTCGGCGGCGTGGCGCTGAAAGAGCCTGAGCGCAGTCGCTTCCGCGAGATCAGCACGGAACTGGCGCGACTGCAGGCCGAATACGAACAGGCGGTTACCGATGCCAGCGACGCTTGGTACTTAGCGGTGACGGACGAGCAGCTAGCGGGGTTGCCAGAATCTGCCCTGCACGCGGCCCGCAGTGAGGCCGAGACTCGCGATATGAACGGATCGGTGTTATCGCTGCGAGCACCCAGCTACATCGCCGTCATGACCCACGCTCGTGATCGCGAACTACGCGCGCATATGTATCGCGCTTGGCAAACCCGCGCCTCGGATCAGGGTGCCGACTCGGCGCACGACAACAGCCAGCGCATGGAGCAGATTTTGGCGCTGCGGCATGAAGCTTCAACGCTACTTGGCTTTCCCAGCGCCGCGCATCGATCTTTGGCCACCAAGATGGCGCAGTCGCCGCAAGAGGTACTCAGCTTTCTCAACGACTTAGCTGGCAAAGCGCGCCCAGCCGCGCAGCATGAGCTAGAGGACTTGCGTCGCTTTGCTGCCGCTGAGCTAGGCCTCGACGATCTGCAGCCCTGGGACATGAGCTTCGCTGCTGAACGACTGAAAGAGTCTCGCTACGGCCTGTCGGAAGAGGATCTCAAACCCTATCTACCCATGCCGCGAGTGCTCGAAGGTCTGTTTGATCGCTGTACCGCACTATTTGGCGTGCGCATCGTCGAACGGCCAGAGGTCAAAACCTGGCATGCAGACGCTCGCTACTTCGAACTGCGCGACGCCGATACGGATCAGCTGCGTGCCGGCTTCTACTTGGATCCGTATGCCCGTGCCGACAAACGCGGCGGTGCCTGGATGGACGTGTGTGGTAGTCGCGCCAATTTCGACAGCCAAACACGCATCCCGGTGGCCTACCTGGTTTGCAACTTCGCGCCGGCCACTGGTGACCGCCCAGCGTTGCTGAGCTTTGACGAGGTAACCACGCTGTTCCACGAATTTGGCCACGGCCTGCACCACATGCTTACCGAGGTGGAATGGCCCAGAATTGGCGGCATCTCCGGCGTGGAGTGGGATGCGGTGGAACTGCCCAGCCAATTCTTAGAGAACTTCTGCTGGGAACGCAGCGTGCTGGATCAGTTCGCTCGGCACGTCGACAGCGGCGAGGCGCTGCCTGAGGATTTGTATAAGAAGCTGCTCGCCACGCGTCACTATCACGCCGGCCTGTGGCTAGTCCGGCAGTTGGAATTCGCGCTATTCGACTTCCAAATGCATCTGCACTATGACCCGCAGCAAGGTGGCCGTATCTATCCCACCCTCAACGCGGTCCGCGAGCAAGTCGCGGTAATCAAGGCACCACAATGGAGCCGCTTCGCGCACGCTTTCGGCCACGTCTTTGCCGGCGGCTACGATGCCGGCTATTACAGCTATCTGTGGGCCGAAGTGCTCTCTGCCGACGCCTATTCCGCCTTCACCGAGGCCGGCTTGGACGACCCTGAAACGGGGCATCGCTTCCGCCGCGAGATTCTGGCTGTCGGCGCTACGCGCCCAGCCGCCGAATCCTTCGCCGCATTCCGCGGTCGCGAGCCCATGCTAGAGCCGCTGCTGGCCAGTTACGGCCTGCAGGCCGAGGCGGCCTGATGCCTAAGAGCACACAGCGACCGCGCTTCCATGATGTGCAGATGATTTTCGCCAAAGACATTGGCTAACGACGTATCAGGGCGAAAAGCGCGGAAACAGCCCGTGTACTTTTGGGCACAGGCAAAAAAAACCCGCCTTGCGGCGGGTCGGATTTTTCTTTTTATCTTCTTGAAGCTCGAATCAGTGGCTGCAGCGAACCTGGACTAACCAATCGCCGCGCTACTTGATCTTACCTTCTTTGTACAGGACGTGTTTACGCACCACAGGATCGAATTTCTTGAACTCGAGTTTGTGGGGCGTGCTCTTCTTGTTCTTGTCGGTCGTGTAGAAGTGACCGGTGCCGGCGCTTGAGGTCAGACGAATCTTGTCACGCATGGCTCATTCCTCCGCTTAGATCTTCACGCCGCTGGCGCGCATGCCGACGAGCACGGCATCAATGCCGTTCTTGTCGATAGTACGCAACGCGGCACTGGAGACACGCATACGGACGAAGCGCTTTTCGCTTTCCACCCAAATGCGGTGCCACTGCAGGTTCGGCAGAAAACGCCGACGGGTTTTGTTGTTCGCATGGGACACGTTGTTACCAACGCGCGGGCGCTTGCCCGTGACTTGACACACTCGCGCCATGAGGCACCTCACGTATAGAAGCGATCGCAGCCTGAAGCGCTGCAAAGAGCCGCACTTTATAGCGGAAGACAAAGCTAGATGCAAACGTTTTTTCGGGATAGAGGTCGTGACCGCCGCTATCTAGCCACCCTAAATCGACCGCCTCGTAGCAGCGCGCTAGGCACGGCAGAGTGACTAGTGACGCACGTAATTGTACCAGCGCCGGTTACCCTAGGGGATGAATCCGGCGGAGCCGCACATGCGCGCGTACCTAGCAGCACTTTGTTTCCTACCTTCATTGATCTGGGCGCAGGGCCAGCGATCGCCTACCACCGTCGAGATCGCCCCGGTCACGGTTGCGGCGGCGATTGATACTGTGCAGCTAATCGGCAGTCTGCGCGCCAACGAGCAAGTCGCGATCACCCCAGAGCTACCGGGCCGCGTGCGCAATATCCACGCCGAGGAAGGACAGCCGATAGCCGCCGGTGCACTGCTGTTTAGCTTGGACCGTGAACTCTTAGGCGCTGAGCGCGCCGAGCGCCAGGCCGCCTTTCAGCTCGCCGAGCGCAACTACAACCGCTCAAAAGAGATGCTAACGAAAAAACTGATTGCGCAAAGCGACTTCGACCAGGCCCAATCCAATCTGGAAGTGAGCGAGGCAGCGCTGCAGTCGATCCAGGTGCGTTTGTCGAAGCTGCAAATCCGTGCGCCCTTCGCCGGCATCTTAGGTTTGCGCGAAGTCAGCATAGGCGAGTACGTGGAGACCGGAAGACGATTAACGCGAATGGCGCAGATCGATCCGATCAAGCTCGATGTGCTGGTACCCGAACGCAACTTGACGGCGTTAAGCACTGGTTTGCCGGTCGAGGTACAAATCGACGCGTTGGGCGGTGAACGCTTTCGCGGCGAGTTGGTGGCGATCGACCCGATCGTCGACCCGGTGAGCAGAACCGTTGCGGTACGCGCACGGCTGCCCAACCCGCAACGTCGGCTCAAGCCAGGCATGTTCGCGCGGGTTTCGATCGAACTCTCTAGGCGAGAACAGGCTCTGTGGATTCCAGAGCAGGCGCTCTTGCCACAGACGCAGTCCGTCTACGTTTTTAGGGTGGTCGATGGTCGGGCAGAGCAAACCGAAGTAACCACAGGCCTGCGCAAACCGGGGTTAGTGGAGATCCGCTCAGGCCTGAGCGCCGGCGATCGGGTTGTCACCGCCGGCCAGATGAAGATTTCCCAGGGCAGCGAAGTGCGCGCGGCCGGTGACGGCTCATGACCCTTCCACAACTCTCGATTCGCCGACCGGTACTGGCCACCGTTATCAATCTGGTGGTGTTGCTGATCGGCATCGTCTGCTACGACCGGCTGGTCGTGCGCCTGGTGCCGAAAGTCGATTCGCCGGTGGTCAACGTGTCCACCGTGTATCCGGGCGCCAATGCCAAGGTCGTCGAATCGCAGATCACCACGCCGATTGAGGAGGCGCTGGCCGGAATCGAAGGGATCGACTTTATTCAGTCGATCTCGCGTGCCGAGTCCAGTCAAATCACCGTTCGCTTCCGTCTTGATCGCGATCCCGACGGGGCTGCGTCAGATGTACGCGATCGCGTCGCCCGCGTGCGCCAGCGACTGCCGCGAGAAGTTCTCGACCCGACCGTGCAGAAGCAGGAAGCCGATGCACAGCCGATCATGTATCTGGCATTTTCATCCGACCGCCATTCGCAAATGGAGGTTGCCGACTACGCCGACCGGTTGGTCAAAGATCGAGTGCAAACCGTGTCCGGCGTCGCCACGGCCAACGTTTTCGCCGGTCGCCCGGCTATGCGCATTTGGCTAGATGCGGCGCTGATGGCGGGTTACGCAGTCACCCCTGCCGATGTTGAGCAGGCGCTGCTAAGCCAGAACGTGGAAGTGCCGGCCGGACGCATCGAAAGCACCGATCGCGAGTTTACGGTGCTGTCGGAAACCGATTTACGCACGCCAGCGCAATTCGCCCAGGTGGTGGTAGGCGAACGCAACGGCTATTTGGTCAGCTTAGGCGAGATCGCCAAGGTGGAAATCGGCCCGAGCAGCGACCGTTTCATGGCCAGTTTCAACGGCGATACCGCCGTGCCTTTGGGCGTAGTGAAAACCGCGACCGCCAATCCGCTGGACGTGGCCAACGGCGTGCGCGAGCTCATGCCGAAGATCAGCGAGTCGCTGCCGGAAGGCATGAAGGTGCAGGTGGCTTTCGATTCCACCGTATTTATCAGCGCCTCAATCGATGCGGTTTACGAGACGTTGATCGAAGCCGTCTTGCTGGTGGTGCTGGTGATCTTCGTATTCCTGCGCTCGGTCCGCGCCACCTT
>QIMA01000110.1 GCA_003233535.1 Rhodanobacteraceae bacterium | reverse complement strand
GCACCGACAGCTCGTGTGACCCACCAGGAGTAGCAGCATGGACAAGGCAGGCCAATCGCTCTATCTGCACGAATGGCCCGAAGGCTTGGAGTGGGTCAATTGCGATGAGCCCCCGCGCCTATCCGACTTGCGCGGCAAGGTTATCGTTCTGCTCTTCTTCAATGGCTCCAGTGTGCTTTGCCAGCAACAGTTGGCGGAGATGAAAGAGCTGCACAATCATTACCACGACGGCGTGGCGCTAATCGGTATACACACGCCGAAGTATTCCCACGAGACGCGCAACGAAGTTGTGCTCAAAGCGGTCAATCGTTTGTTTATGCGGTTTCCCGTGGCTAACGATCGCGAATACGCAGCTTGGCGCGGATTCGGCATTCCGGCGTGGCCCTGCGCCACGCTGATTGATTGCGACGGTCAGATTATTGCCAGCTACGCCGGCTTCGGACGTGCAGATGAGATCTCCGCGCGGGTAGAAAATTTACTTGATCGAGCCGGTCTGGCCGATCAGCGCAACTACGAGCCGGTGTCGGCCGCGCGCAAACCCGAACCACGCAAGCCGCTGAGCTTTCCATCGCGAATTATCGCCACAACCAAACACCTGTATCTGTCCGATAGCGGCGCAAACAAGATCTACGAGCTGAACTTTGACGGCCACATTAACCGGACCTTTGGCTCAGGCAATGCCGGCTTGTGGGATTCCCACGGCAGTGAAGCGGGATTTAACGATCCTCAGGGGCTGGCTGTAGGTGGCGACTATCTATACGTTGCGGATACGGGAAATCACGCGATTCGGCGAATTCGCCTAGGTTCTTCTGAAGTCGAGACGCTGTGCGGTAACGGCAAGATCGCCAGTACCAAAGAGCAGGAACTCGGTCTGCCGAAGGAAACGCGCTTGGCCTCTCCGGTCGACGTGGCCGTGCACCAAGCGCGCTTATTCATTGCTGTAGCCGGCTTTCAGCAGGTACTGGAGATGGATATGGGCCGCGATCGACTCCGGGTGTTGGCCGGAAACGGTCGTTCCGATCTGGCCGACGGCAGCGGCGGCTTCGCCAGCTTCGCCGAGCCCTGTGGGCTGAGTGTCGCTCGGGATACGCTGTTTGTCGCCGATGCCGGCAATTCGGCACTGCGCGCGATCAGAATTGGTGATACCCGAGTGCAGACGCTGCTCGGCTTAGGACCGTTTGACTACGGTGACGTAGACGGCAATGCCACGCTGGCGCGGCTGCAGCAGCCGATGGCGGTGCACGCTGACGCTGCCCGCGGCCTGATTTGGATTTGTGACACCTACAACAACAAGATCAAAGTCTATTCGCTGGCTAAGGGCGAGATTAAGTCGTTGAATCTTAAGTACGCATTGAATGAACCGCGGGGCGTCTGCGTGGCCAATAATGCCGTCTGGATTGCCAATACCGGCGCCCATGAAATCCTCCGCTTGGACCTCAAGAGTGGTCGTTTGAGTCGTTTACCGGTCGGTGAGTGAGAGCGAGTCCGAGAGCGCGGCTTTCGATGGCCGCGCTTATGCGCGTCGGCTAACCACCGGTCCCGGCGTCTACCGCATGCTCGACGCGGACAGACTAGCCCTCTACGTAGGCAAAGCGGCGAATCTGCGCAAGCGCGTTGAGAGCTACTTCGGTCGGCGACCGCATGAGGCACGAATTGCCACGATGGTCGCGCAAGTGGCGTCGATGGAAGTCATCGTTACCCGCACCGATGGCGAGGCTTTGCTGCTAGAAGCGCAGCTGATCAAGTCGCTCAAACCGCGCTACAACATTGATCTGCGCGACGACAAGAGTTATCCGTTCATTCACCTCAGTGATCATCCCTTTCCGCAATTGAGTTTCTATCGCGGATCGCGGGACCGCCCAGGGCGCTTTTTCGGGCCTTTTCCAAGTGCCCAAGCGGTTCGCATCACGCTCAATCAGCTGTTTCGCTTGTTTAAGCTGCGGCAGTGCGAAGACAGTGTCTATAAGCACCGCAGTCGGCCCTGCTTGCAGCATCAGATCGGCCGTTGCTCCGCGCCTTGCGTGGGCCTGATCGAAGCCGATGACTATGCGCGCAGCCTGCGGCATGCGGTGATGTTCCTGGAAGGCGAGGGCGAAACGCTGTTTGCTGAGCTGGGCGCCGAGATGGAGCAGGCCGCGCAGGCGCTGCGCTTTGAACGTGCCGCTGAACTGCGGGATCAAATCGCGGCGCTGCAGCGCGTGCGCTCTAGTCAATTCGTGCAGGGTGAGCGCGGCGAACTGGACGTGGTCGCCGCGGTCGTGCGCGACGGCCGTCCGTGTATCGAGGTGCTGTTTTTTCGCGGCGGCCTAAGCCTCGGCAACCGCAGTTATTTTCCGCGCGCTCCAGGCACGCTAGACCCGGCGCGGATACTGCGTGCATTTTTGCTGCAGCATTATCTCGCGCTGCCGCCGCCGTCCGAGCTGTTACTCAGTCATCCGATTGACGACCAGGATTTGCTTGCCGAACTGCTCAGCGAGACACACGGACGGCGCACCAAGCTGGTAGCCGGTCCGCGCGGTGAACGCGCCCGTTGGGTGGAAATGGCGGTGCGCACGGCCGAGAACGCCTTGGCTGCCCGAGTTGCCGATGCGGCCAGCGCAGCGGCGCGCATAGACGACCTGGCTGAACTGCTGGAGCTTGAGCGACTCGAGCGCATAGAGTGCTTTGATATCAGCCATACGCAGGGTGCGGAAACCGTTGCCAGCTGTGTAGTGTTTGGCCGTGAGGGTGCGCTCAAAGCCGACTATAGACGCTACAACATCCGCGATATCACGCCAGGTGATGACTATGCCGCGATGTACCAGGCGATTAGCCGGCGTTTCAAACGGCTGACCGTCGGCGATGGCAAAAAGCCGGATTTGCTTCTAATCGACGGCGGCAAGGGCCAGCTGGCGCAGGCCTCAGACGTGTTGCTGGAGCTGGGGATCGAGGGCGTCACCTTGGTTGGCGTGGCCAAGGGTGAAGATCGTCGTTCTGGCGAGGAAAGTCTGTGGCGCGTAGACGACCCGCGACCGCTGCGCCCCCCCGGCCATCGGCTGGGAGCTTTGCTGGTGCAGCAGGTCCGCGATGAAGCCCACCGTTTCGCGATAACCGGTCATCGGGCGCGGCGCGGCAAGAAGCAACTGCATTCAGTGATGGACGATATACCGGGCGTAGGTGACAAGCGCCGTCGCGCACTGCTCAAAAATTTCGGTGGACTACAAGGGTTGCAGCGCGCAGGCGTCGAGGATTTGATGCAGGTGGAGGGGATCTCAAAGGCGCTGGCAGAGCGAATCTACTCCGCGCTGCATGGCTAACCCGCAGTTTCATGAACCTTCTGCTGCGGCCGCCCCCTTGTGTTATCGAAAGTGGGCGTCACTCTGGCGACGAATCTCATGAAACCCCGGGCTAAGCGGCCGTAACGATATCGTTGATTGTTACGGCTGCTGCGCCAGCGCTCAGGTGTGCTCCTAGGCGATCTGTTCGCTATTGGCGGTCGTCGTTAGGCATTTCGCTCCGCTCCCACTAGACTCTGCCAGCGATGATTCGGCTCAATCTCCCAACCACTCTTACCCTGCTGCGGATGGCGCTGATTCCAGTGCTGATCTTGCTCTGTTATCTGCCCTGGCCGGTAGGGCGGACGATTGCCGCGTGGGTTTTTCTGGTGGCCGCGCTCACCGACTGGTTGGACGGTTGGATTGCCCGACGCTACAACCTGACCTCTGACTTCGGCGCTTTTCTCGACCCGGTGGCCGACAAACTGATGGTTGGAGCCACCCTGATAGTGCTCGTGCAGCAGCATCCAACCATTCCTCTGGCGCTGCTGGCAGTGGTGATTATCGGCCGCGAAATCAGCATTTCCGCACTGCGCGAGTGGATGGCGGAGATGGGCCAGCGCGGGATCGTTAAGGTGGGCGCGCTGGGCAAATTCAAAACAATCGCGCAAATGACAGCGTTGACGCTGATGCTATATCGCGACCCGCTGTTCGGCATACCGACCTACGAGTTGGGTTACGTGCTGCTCGCCGTGGCTGCTGTGCTCACCGTCTGGTCGATGGTTCGCTACCTGCAGGTGGCGATGGCGGGATCGGCCAAGATTGAGGCGGCACGAAAGGCGCGCGAGGCGGCGCAGTCGGCAGCGCCCGCCGACCCCAACCCAGCGTCAGCCGCCGATTCGGCAACTTGATTGCGACGTGCGGCGGCGATTGACAGGTGGGCTCAGGCGATTTTGGGTCGCTGATTAGCGGTCCGAAGGGACAGCCCAGCGTGGTCGGATCGGCGAAATCAGAAAGAATCGGATTTAGTGTTTGACACGAAGGAGCTTGACACGAAAGAGGAGTGTCACCAAACTACGCGGCTTCACGATTCCCGGATAGCTCAGCTGGTAGAGCAAGTGACTGTTAATCACTGGGTCGCAGGTTCGAGTCCTGCTCCGGGAGCCATGTTCCAGCCAAAGCCCGCCCAGTGCGGGTTTTGTCGTTTCTGCACTGCGTGTTGCTGAGATGGAGTTGCGCCGATGAGTACTGATCTGTCCCGTTTCGATCATGTCCGTGCGGTGCGCTTTGCCGAGCCTGATCTTTACCTGCTGGATCAACGCTTGCTGCCTGCTAAGCGCGAGGAGTTGCGCTGTACGACAGCGCTAGAGGTAGCGCAGGCGATCACCGATTTGGTTGTTCGCGGCGCCCCGGCTATCGGTATCACCGCAGCCTATGGGACGGTTATGGCGGCGCGACAGCGAGCCAGCGAAGGCGGCGACTTCCACAGCGCATGGTTTGCCGATCTGGATTTGCTGGCTGCTGCTCGGCCAACCGCGGTGAATTTGGTCTGGGCCATCGAGCGGGTCAAACAGGCATGCGCTG
>QIMA01000542.1 GCA_003233535.1 Rhodanobacteraceae bacterium | reverse complement strand
CACGCGCCCTCGCTAGGCCCTTGATCGCCCAGCGACAATTCTCAGTCGGGTGTATGAACCACTACACCGCTCCTTGTAGAAAAACCACTGGACAATCAATGTCCTGCGCGATCATCGCGCGAGTTCATGAAATATCCGGGCTAGCAGCAGGCATCCAATTCGTCATCGCGGGCGATGTAAACCGCCTATCAGTTCACGCTGCGCAGAACTAATTGGCCCTTAGCGTCGCTATTGCGCGTACTTTTAGCGAAAGCTGGACCCGCGTACCGCGCGTCAACTATTTGAACGAGGAACCACGTCATGAGGTCCATCTGTCTCGCTCTACTCCTGCTTTTCGCGACACCAGCGCTGGCTGGCTCGTCGATGAGAACAGATGTCTCTGCCGCCGGCATCGTTGAGCGTGCGAGTCTGTTGGCCGCCCGCAACAGCGAAGACCGTGCCGCAAGCTCAGCCGACCGCGAGCTGGTCAAGCAGCAGCTACGCGCAATCTCGGCGCTGGAAGTAGAGCTGGAGCGCGGCTTGACCAGCATCTCGCCGAAACTCTGGCGCGATTTGGAAGTAGCGCGCGAGGCGCTGATGGCGATTCCAGTCGCGATCACGGTGGATCAACGTGGACCTCCCTCACTAGGCACCATCAGCGGGACCATTACCGCCACCGGCGGCGCTCCGCTGCAGAACGCTTCGGTACAGGCGACCGAGTTCAGTTATGGTTTTTCGTTCTCCGGTCCAGGCATCGTGCCTTCCACTGCGACCGACGCCAGCGGCAACTACACGCTGACGCTGCCAGCCGGAAACTACGTCATTAAGGTCAACGCCAGTGGTGCCACGCCGGCATCGGCAACCGGCTATACCCGCCGCGCTTACGACGACCTAGCCTGCGACAACTTCGCGACTTGCCCGGGTTATGCCGGTACGGTGGTTCCGTTGGCAAGTGGCGGTGCGGTTGTCGGGATTGATCTGGAGATCCCCGTAGGCGGAGCGGTTTCGGGGACCGTGACTCGAGCCAGTGATGCGGCGTTGATCACCGATGGTCGGGTCAATGCCTATGATGAGAGCGGCAGCATATTTGGAAGTGGACAGGTCGCCGTTGACGGGACCTACACCATCGTCGGCCTGCCGGCAGGCAGTTACCGGGTCTACGCCGAGGCTTTTACACCGAGTGGGTTGATGGCCGAAACGCGCGGCGACTTGGAATGTTCGCCATCCGATTGTGAGTGGCTACCGGCGCCGCAAGTGGCAGTGACGGTCGGCAACACGGTGAGCGGGATCGACTTCGCACTGCAGCCTGCCGGCGCACTCAGCGGTGTGGTTGAGGACGAATTTTCGGCGCCAATCTCCAACGCCTCGGTAACGCTGTACTCGGAAGATGGCTATCTGCAGCAATTTGGCAACACGGATGCGTCAGGAAACTACCGCTTCGAGCAACTGCGCAGCGGAAACTACCGGATTGTCGCGAACGCTCCGACCAGCGAGCCCATTACTTTCGCGCAGCTCTCGCAGGCCTACGGTCCGATCGCCTATCCAAACCGATACTGCCCCTCCGGCGGGTGTAATCCACTCACTTCTGGAGACAGCATCGCGTTCACCGCTGGGGTCGACCAAGTACTGGCGGCGATGACGCTGCCCGCCTTTGGCACGATTTCGGGTCAAGTCCGCGACGCGGCAACCAACGATCCGATTCAATTCGCTCAAATTGGCGTGTCTGACGCCGCGGGCTTGGTATTTGCCGGTGGCATCACCGACGCGTCGGGTAACTACCAGATTGGCGGTTTGCCGCCAGCGAGCTATTTCGTCGTCGCCGATGCCCGCCGTGCGAATTATTTGCTGACTTATAACGGTGACGTGGTTTGCCCGGTGCTGAGCTGCGAGAACTTGGGTGTGCCGGTGACGCTCACCGCGAGCGCCCCAGGCAACGCTGGCACCGCAGATATCAGTCTGCAGACCGGCGGCCAGATCACCGGTGAAATGTTCGATCAGCAGACCGGTGCGCCGGCGCTGAACTTCCGCACGCGCTTGGAGCTGTTTGGCGCCAGCAACGAACGCTATGTCAACGCCGCCTTTCTAGAATGCCTGGAGCCCACGGTGTCGACCCCGGTCAGCTGCAGCTATACCGCCGCTGGATTGGCGCCAGGTACCTATAAAGGCGTGTTTGCGAGCAGTTCGGTGATCGGTCTGCAAGACACAGCTTTTGGCGGTAGCTTTTGTCCGCGAGGCGGCTGTGATCAGTCTGTACTGCCGTCGCTGTTTGCCACCACCGGCGGTACCCTCTCCGGGATTGACGTTAGCTTCCCACGCGGCGCGCTGATTCGAGGACGGGTGACCGACGCGGCGAGCGGCGCAGGCCCTGAATGTCCTGCCTACGACATCTTTTCTTTCAACGGCAACACCAGCTTTGGCTGCGGCGCGGTTGGAGTGAACAACCAACTGGACAACTACGCCGGTTTCGCCATCGTTGATCGGCGTGGCGACTATTTTGTAAGAACCGGATTTCCCGTCGGCACCACCCTGTACGCATCGACGTTCCTACTGCGCAACAATTTTAGCTTCGGCTACGGCTACGTCGATCAGACCTACGATGGCTTGAATTGCCCCTACGGTAGCTGCGGTATCACTAACGGTACCGGTGTGACGGTGGTCGGAGGCGACGTCACCGGCGTTGATATGGCTCTGATCAAGGGCGGTTCGATCGGCGGGCAAATCACCGCCAGCGCTGGCGCGACACCGCTACCCGGCGTCGAAGTTCTGGTGTACACCGCCGCCGGTCGTCAGGCCGGCGTATCGCAAACCGATTTGAACGGCGACTACCGCGTTTACGGCCTGTCGCCGGCGAACTATTTCGTCACGACAAGCAACGCTAGCGGCTTCCTGGACGAGGTCTATAACGACGTTGTATGTGAACCATTCTGCAATCCGGTAAGCGGCACGCCGGTCGCGGTCAGCGGGACGACCGCCGTTGCCGGCATTGATTTCGCCTTGGATCTGTCCGCGTCGATCGACGGAACCGTACGTTTTGGCGGCTCGCCAGCTGCTAGCGTCGGTGTTGAGCTATATGGCGCGATCGGCAATTTGCTGCGCAGCACGATCAGCGACGCCAGCGGCGCGTATGGATTTAGCGGACTGCCAGCAGGTCGCTATTTCGTGCGCACGCGTGACGCGCTGGGCCGAGCAGATGCGTTGTTTAGTGGATTCCCATGCGTCGGCGACGCTTGCCAGGTGCGCGACGGTACGCCGACCGACTTGGCTCCGCCCGGCACAGCAAGTGCGACAGCTGATCTGAATATGACCGCGCCGGCCAGTATTAGCGGCACAATCACCTCAGTAGCTGGCGGTAGCCCGGTTTCCGGCATCCGTATTCAGCTGCTGGCCGACACCGGCGCGATCGCCCTAACGGCGACGTCCAATGGTGCGGGTAACTACAGCTTTAACGGATTGGCCGGTGGTACCTACTACATGGTCTCGCGCGGCACTCCTGGCTTGATCGACGTGGCCTATCCCAACACGCCGTGCCCGGCCGCCTGTAACGGACTCAACGGCAGCGCGATTCCGATTACTACCGGTGTCGCTTTGGGCGGTCAGGACTTTGCGTTGAGCACTGGCGGCGCGGTCAGCGGGACTGTGACCGCTGGACTCAGCGCACCGGTCGTGGGCGCAACCGTACAGGTCTATAACAACGGCGGGGTTCCGGTCAGCGAGATCTCGACCAACGCATCGGGCAACTATCAGGTCGATACGCTGCCGGGCGGCAACTATTTTGTGCGCACGCAGCAAGGCCTGGGTTTTGTCGACCAAGTCTTCAACGCCTTGCCCTGCAGCGGCTACTGCGACGTGCTCTCCGGCACGGTCGTTCCGGTCAGTGCGGGCGTGGGTACGGGTTTGGTTGACTTCACCCTGACCGGCGGTAGTTCAATCAGCGGCCGCGTGAGCAACGTCGACAGCGGCGACGGTATCGCCTTAGCGCGTGTAGTCGCTTTCGACACCGGTGGCTTCGTCGCCGGCCAAGCGCAGGCCGATGCCAGCGGCAATTACTCGATCGCCGGATTGCAGCCGGGCTCGTACCGCTTGCGCAGCGCCAACCTATCGGGCTTCGTCAACGAGGTCTATTTGGGCAGTAGCTGCTCGCCGACTCCGTGTTCAGTCGCAGCTGGCGCGCCGATCGTGGTGGCCGGTAGCAACGTGACCGGAATCGATTTTGCACTGAGCCCCGGCAGCACCATCTCGGGCACTGCTGCGGACACCTTCAACAATCCGTTGCCTAGCGGCAGTGCGGTGCTGCTCGACTCCAACGGGATCGAAATAGCAATTGCGCCGGTTACTAACGGCATCTGGGAGTTCAACGGACTGGCGGATGGCACGTACTTCGTGCTGATTCGCAACACGTCAGGCCTAGTCGATCTGCTCTACGCCAACGTGATCTGTCCGGCCGGTGCCTGCGACATTCCGGCGCTGGGCACGCCCATTGTGCTGGCCATCAACCGCGGTAGCGGCGGCGCCTCCAATATCGATTTACGCTTGCCGGTTGGTCAAACCATATCCGGTACGATCCGCGATGCCGGCAGCAGCGATCCGTTGAACGGCGTAACTGTGTACCTGTTCGACGCCAGCGGTGCCGTCGCCGGGCAAGCCCAGACCGACGCGCTGGGTGAGTTCGTCAGCGAAGGCAGTTTGCCGGACGGCGATTACTTCGCCGCCACGGCCAACGGCAGTCAGCGCGGTACCGCGCAGGGTTACGTCAACGCGCTGTTCTCTGGGCAGCATTGTCTGCTTGATTGCGATGTGACCAGCGGTACCACGATCACGATTGCAGCAGCCTCAGCAACTGGCGTGGACTTCAACTTGAGCAGCGCTGGTTTGGGTGTGACGGGCAC
>QIMA01000436.1 GCA_003233535.1 Rhodanobacteraceae bacterium | reverse complement strand
TATGAACCACTACACCGCTCCTGCGGAAAAACCACTGGCCTACCAATGTCCTGCGCGAGCATCGCGCGAGTTCATGAAACATCCGGGTTAAATCGGTGATTGCATGTTACATTTTCGTCCACTTCAAGCAGAGCGCGTCGTGCTGAGCGCCTAGCCAAGCAGGCTCACATATGGGTTATCCAAACGGTTCGGTATCTGGAAAAGTCTGCGACGGTGCCGGTGAGGCACTACCCGGCGTGGCCATCACGTTGTCGGGTCCGCGCTTCGATGAAGTACAGGTTAGCCGCGCCAACGGTGACTACGTTTTCCGCAGCGTGCCGCCTGGCAGTTATTCGGCCAAAGCCCAGCTGGAGGGGTTTTCCAGCGAAACGGTTAAGCCCGTGGACGTCAGGCTCGAGCAGGACACCGTTGTCGACTTCACTTTGCGTCTCAAGCAGACAGCCTAGTGGGATTGCCCGCTCAGCTGCGCTATAGCCTCCTACTCGCCTAGAAAGCGCAAGCTTGTTTGCCGCTCACTTCATCGCGGCGCAGGCTCAACCGACCTGATCGGCATTAGCCTGCGGGAACGCTGGCCCAGATCCGGCTGTCTATCGGCTCACACTCAGATGCGAGCCAATGACCATGCGACTTATATTTCTTGTCTTGACCTTGATCGCCATTTCGCTAAGCGCTCAGGCGCAGGTATACAAAGAGGGCGTGCACTACGAACGGATCTCGGCCGCGCCGGCAACCACGGACCGTATCGAAGTGCTGGAAGTATTCAACTACGGCTGCCCGCACTGCACCTCGATGCAGCCCTATTTGAATGCCTGGCAGAAGGACCGACCCGAGCTAGCCGAACTCAAACACATGCCGGCCACCTTCAGACCTGATTTCGAGCTCTACGCCCGCGGCTATTTCGCCGCCGACTCACTCGGCGTGCTGAAACAAACGCATGCGGCCATGTTCGAACAGGCCTCAGCGCACCGCAGCATGGTTCGCAATATCAACGAGGTGGCCGACATGTATGCCGCGCTCGGCGTGGACCGCGACAAACTCATCGCCGCCAGCAAGTCCTTCGCCGTAGACATGCGGGTGCGTGAAGTGAATAAGAAGCTGCCGCTGATGAAGGTCAGCAGGACCCCATCATTCGTCGTTGCCGGCAAGTACCGGGTGCGCAACGAGGCTATGCGCGACCCGGCTGAGGTGTTCGCAGTAGTCGACTTTCTGGTCGCCAAAGAGGCTGCCGAGCGCGGGATTTAGGCCGCATCGGCAGGCCAGCAGGGTTCAGAACGAAGCGCGTTTGCGCTCAAACTCGCTCGGTCCTGAGGCCTCTCTAGCCCGGAGTTTCATTAGTTCTCTGCTGTGGCAGCCGCCCGTTCACCTTGTGAGAATGGGCGCGCCGTGGCGCGTTCTCGACGCCCTCGCGACGAATCTCATGAAACTCCGATCTAGAAGCCGTAATAAGTAGGGATTTCGATATCGAATTCGGCGGCAAAAATCTGGTTGGATAGGTCGGTAAAGGTCAACAAGTCGATGCTAGGGCTGCCGACTCGCGGCAGTGCATAGCTGGCGACCGTGCCGTAGCCAGAGGGGTGATTGTCAACCCGGCGATGTGGCCAGGGCTGAGGGCTGAGGATCGGCACCCAAATCTGCTGGGCATTGGCTGATGAGTGTCCGGTTTTCTGGGGATTGCTAGCCAAGCGATGCGGCGGATCCTGGTCGACCACGCGCGGGCCCGCCTAGCCAACAAGCGCGGCAAAGCTGGATCGACGCGCAGCTGCGCCCTGAACGTTCACAGCCAGAGTGTCTAAGCGTTGATTCCAGAAGTTCCGGTGAATCGCGATCCAGTCCAGCGCACCGGCCAGCGCTTCCGGTCGCAGCGAGCAGTAGTGAGTGCGGCCGTCAATGCGCCTGCGCACCAAGCCCCAAGCGCGATTGATATCGATGCACATACAGCGCCAGAATAGTGGCTGACAAGATCAGTCTGACGCAGCAAATCAGCGTTGCAAGACCCGCAATCTGCTATCGTTCCGCCTTCACATCGGGGCGTCAGTTAGCGCCCGACGAAAAGCGACAAGAAGGCGGTCTGCACAGGTAAAGTCCGCGCCTCTACAACTTCATGATTCGACGCTGAAGCCCTCCGCTATCGGTAGCAAGATCTGCGCCGCCGTTTACCGATCAGAGTAGTCTGAATGCCTCACGCCACTCTGGACTCGCCGTCCAGCGACACCAATCAGAACGAAAACAGCAACGCTTCTTGGCGTGATCGGCGCGTAGCCGCAGTACCGCGCGGCGTCAGCACGATGCTGGATGTCTATGCCGAGCGAGCGGAGAATTCTGAACTGTGGGACGTTGAGGGTCATCGCTTCATTGATTTCGCCTCCGGCATTGCCGTGCTCAATACCGGTCATCTGCATCCGCAGATCAAGGCCGCAGTCAGTGAGCAGTTGGATCAATTCAGCCACGTTTGTTTTCAGGTCACTCCGTACCCATCGTATGTCAAGCTCGCTGAGCGCTTAAACGAGTTGGCACCGGGGGATTCACTGAAGAAAACCATCCTCTTGAGCACCGGCGCTGAAGCGGTTGAGAATGCGGTGAAGATTGCCCGGGCCCACACCGGACGTAGCGGCATCATCGCTTTTTCGGGTGCCTTTCACGGCCGTACCATGATGGCGATGGCGTTAACCGGCAAGGTCGTGCCTTACAAAGCCGGCTTCGGCCCGATGACCGTACAGGTCTATCACCTACCGTTCCCAATTGCTTATCACGGCAAAGGCGAGGAAAAGGCGACGCACGCACTGGAAGATTTGTTCAGCGCAGATCTTGATCCTGACCAAATCGCCGCGATCATCATTGAGCCGGTGCAGGGCGAGGGCGGCTTTTATGTGGCGCCACCGCAATTCCTGCAGGCCTTACGCGATTTGTGCGACGAGCACGGCATCGTGATGATCGCCGATGAGGTGCAGTCCGGTTTTGCCCGCACCGGTCGCATGTTTGCGATGGAGCATTCGGGCGTCGAACCGGACCTGATGACCACTGCCAAGAGTCTGGCGGGCGGCTTTCCGCTATCGGCAGTCACCGGCAAAGCCGATATCATGGATGCGGCACGCCCAGGCGGTCTCGGCGGCACCTATGCGGGATCACCGATTGGCTGCGCCGCTGCGCTGGCCGTACTCGACGTTATTGAAGACGAGTGCCTGTGCACTCGAGCCGATTGGCTGGGTGCCTTAATGACCCAACTGCTGGAGGAACTACAGGCTGATCCGCGTACCTGTCGTGCGATTGGCGATGTACGCGGGATCGGCGCGATGGTCGCAATAGAATTGGTCGTAGACGGCAATTCGACCAAGCCTGCCGCGCCGCTAACCAAAGAACTGGTCCAGGCTTGCGCTGCCAACGGCTTGATCATTCTGGCCTGCGGCGCACGCAGCAACGTGATCCGTTTTCTGGCGCCACTGACAATTAGCGAAGAGCTGGTACGTGAAGGGATGACCATACTGGGAGAAACGCTGCGGGAACTGCTTAACCCTATGGAATAACGCGCTCGCCGATTGCGAGCACCCGTAGTGCCGATTACGGCACCCGACCAAGCTAATAGTGAGTGAACCAATGAACGTTCCTTTTGCCATTGCCGGCGTGCAAATGCTGGTCCCGGCGATGGCTAGCAATTTATCCGCCATGCTGCATAAGATTGATGTGGTGATGGCGCGCTTCCCCTGGACCCAGATGATCCTGTTCAGCGAGCTGGCCCAGTGCGGACCCGTCCCCAATCACCCGGTGACCCTGCCCGGCCCCGAAGAGGAAGCGCTGCAGGCCGCAGCCTCCAAGCACGGCATCTGGCTGATACCTGGAACCGTATTTGAGCGCTGTGCCAACGGCGATCTGTCCAACACCGCATCGGTCATAGATCCCTCTGGTAACGTAGTAACTCGCTATCGCAAAATGTTCCCGTTCATGCCTTACGAACACGATGTCACCCCGGGGAACGAGTTTTGCGTCTTTGACGTTCCCGATGTCGGTCGCTTTGGCCTGTCCATCTGTTACGACATCTGGCTACCCGAAACCACCCGCACGCTGGTTTCTATGGGTGCGGAGGTACTGCTGCATCCGGTGCTTACCGGCACCATTGATCGTGATGTCGAGCTCTCCATTGCCCGCGCCACGGCCGCTCAATTCCAGTGCTACGTGTTCGACGTCAATGGGCTGGATGCCGGCGGTATCGGTCGCTCCTGCGTGGTTGATCCGACCGGAACGGTGCTTGCGCAAGCGGGTGGTTCCAACGAAACCTTGCCGGTAGAAGTTGATCTCAGCCGTGTCCGTCGGCAGCGAGAAACTGGGGTCAACGGACTCGGTCAGCCGCTGAAAAGCTTCCGCGACCGCAAGGTCGATTTCACCGTTTACCAGCGCGACTCCGGGGTCGACAGCTATCTGCATACGCTTGGGCCGCTGGTGATGCCCAGCAAGGGCGGCAACGCCGGCGTAGCCGCCTCAGAACCAGCTAAAGTCACCGCGGCACCTGAGGCCGAGGACTAGCCGGCCCATGAGCAATTACCGCAACACTCGGAGTATCCCGTCTCCCCAGATTTAACTCTCAATCAACCAAGGAGCGCGCCGTGAGCACGTCTGCAGTTAATCCGCCTATTGCCGGTGGAGAAAGCGAAGCGGTTGCAGCCGCCGCCGAGGCACCGACCACAATTCTGACCACCAACTCCGGTGCGTTAAGCGACTACTACTCGGCGTCGCAATTGCGTAACGACCGCTGGACTCGGGTTAAGAGCTTGGCCGCGCAGTTGGTTGGCTCCTCGTATGCGCACGTCGATAAAGCCCAGTTGCTCATCGACATTACCGAACTGCTTAGCTCGCTGGAGCCAATCGAAGCCTATTGGGCATTCCCTGGCCGACGCGGGCTGGACGAATTGCGCACGCTGCTCCAACGCGATGATTACCATGACTTCACGCGCGTGCTCACGCGGGTGGTTAGGGCTCTACAAAGTGGCGCATATCGGCGCCGGCTCGGCGAGTTCGTCGCCGACGCGGACCACGAGATGGAGGAAGAACACGACCTCGCCGAGAGCCAAGACGAGCGCGCGCACGCACGCCCTTTCTTCGAAGTACTGATTGTCGACGAGCTATCCCAGGCCCAGCAAGACGCACAGTGCAACGCACTGCGCGAACAGCGCCAGGGCGACGACCCGTTCGTTTATGAACCGGTGATCGTCGGCACTTTTGAAGATGCGTTGATCTGCATTTTGTTCAATCACAGCATCCAGTCGGTAATCGTTCGCCACGATTTCGGCTTCGCCTCCCTCAACCACATGGAGATCCTGCAGCGCTATTTGCGCCGAGTAGGCCGCGAAGATTTGTCCGCCATGGACCCGGAAAACTACGGGCCAGAACTTTGCCGTCTGATAGGCAAAATCCGACCCGAGCTGGATGTGTTCATGGTCACCGACCGTTCGGTCGAAGATATTGCCGGTCGCAACCTCGGTTGCGAGCGAGTTTTTTACAACCAGAACGACTTCACCGAGTTGCATCTGAACATCCTGCGCGGCGTAGCGGCGCGCTACAACACGCCGTTTTTCAACGCGCTCAAGTTGTATTCCAAACAGCCGACCGGCGTGTTCCACGCGATGCCGATCAGCCGCGGCAAATCGCTAATCCGCTCCAACTGGATTCGCGACATGGCCGACTTCTACGGCATGAATATTTTCATGGCCGAGACCTCCGCCACATCCGGCGGCCTGGATTCGCTGCTCGAGCCCATCGGGCCGATCAAAGTCGCACAGGAGCTGGCGGCACGCGCCTTCGGTGCCAAACAGACCTTCTTCGCCACCAACGGCACCTCGACCTGCAACAAGATCGTGGTTCAAGCGGTGGTGCGCCCAGGCGATATCGTTCTGGTCGATCGCGACTGCCACAAATCTCACCACTACGGGATGGTGCTGTCCGGCGCCAACGTGGTCTATCTGGACAGCTATCCCTTAAGCGAATACTCAATGTACGGTGCCGTACCGCTGCGCGAGATCAAGCATCAGCTGTTGACCTTGAAAAAGGCCGGCAAGCTTGATCGCGTGCGCATGCTGCTGCTCACCAACTGCACTTTCGACGGCATCATCTACAACGTCGAGCGAGTGATGCAGGAGTGCCTAGCGATCAAGCCAGACTTAGTGTTTCTTTGGGATGAGGCCTGGTTCGGCTTCGCCTGTTTTTCACCCACCTACCGGCAACGCACGGCCATGAGCACGGCGCAAACGCTGCGTGAGCGCTTCAAGGATCCCGCTTACCTAAAGCGCTACCAGGCGCACGCAACCGAGATCGCCGACTACAGCGACGAGCAACTGCTAGAGACTAAGCTGCTAGCGAATCCGACCTATGCCACCCAATCGACGCATAAGACGCTAACCGCGCTGCGCCAGGGGTCGATGATCCACGTCCACGACCAAGATTTTCGCGGCGAGGTGGAGCAGGCTTTTCACGAGGCCTATATGACCCACACATCCACATCGCCCAACTACCAAATCATTGCCTCGCTGGACGTCGGCCGTCGCCAAGTTGAGCTAGAAGGTTTTGAGTTTGTGCAAAAGCAGGTGGAAGCAG
>QIMA01000596.1 GCA_003233535.1 Rhodanobacteraceae bacterium | reverse complement strand
AGTCTACGGCAGCGAAGCGGCGACACTTAGCGAACTCGGTGACCCGCCGCAAACCGCGGCGGTGGAGCTGCCCTGGCAAGACTGCTGCGAGCCTGGCTATCGCTTCCTTCGAGGAAAATTCGATCTGCCCGCGATACCCGATGAGGGCTTGGCCATCGTGCCGATCGTCGGCTCAGACAACTACCGGCTAACGGTCAACGGCAATCCGATCTTCGCTATGGGCCGAATGCAGCTGCCAGACATCACCTTTCACGGCAATGTGCGCGCCGTTTTTCGGATCCAGCGTGACGCTCTGAGACTAGGCGAGAACCAGTTCGAATTGCGCATGGTGCGCGACTCAGGATCGCCATCGTTCTTCGTGGCTGCGCCGATCCTAGGAGACTACGTCGAGATGGTGGACGCCTATCGGATACGCAGTTTTCTGCTTAACGGCTACAACGTCGTCAGCATGACGATTGGGCTGACCCTGCTGATCCTGACGTTGATCGTGCTTTGGCGCAGCGAACACCGCGGTTTTCTAACTTGGCTTGCCATTCTCTTCGCCGCCTGGAGCCTGCGCTTAGTCTACTACGACATGACCGACCCGCCGTTGCGCGGCAACCACCGGATCGTCGCGCTCTATCTGCTGGTCAACCTGCTGCCGGTGGCTTGGTTCAATCTGATGAATCACTGGTCTGCGCAGCGGCTGCCCTACCTGACTCGTGTATCGCTGCTGGTCTACGCGCTGCTGAGCATGTTGGTCACCGCCATTCTCTATGGGCGCTGGTATGCGCACATCGATACCGCCGATACGCTGTCGACTTGGTTCGGGTTGCTGCTGTCAGCGGCGACGCTGGCGCTGTTGCTGCGCCAACTGCCGCGACTACAGCCGGACCGCGCACTCGAAACCGCCGTCTTCGCCCTTTGCGTCAGCCTGATTGTGGTCGACGCGATCAGCGGGTTGAGCGGCAGTAATGTCAGCCACATCGCTAGAGCGATGCCGTTGCTGCTGCTCGGCCTAGCGGCCGCCTTTCTAGCCCGCAACGTGCAGCTATTTCGCTCATCCGCGCAGATCAGTCGATTGTTGGCCGGACAACTGGCAGAACGGGAACAGGAGTTAAGCGCGGCCCATGCGCGCCAACGTGAACTCGTGCGACAGCAGGCCCACGATGATGAGCGCCGGCGGATCATGCGCGATATGCACGACGGGGTCGGCAGTCAGCTGATGTCGATGTTGCTGGCCTCACGTCGCGGCACCCTGGATGCGGAAGCGGTAAGCGGCGGCCTGCAGTCGGTAGTCGACGAGATGCGTTTAATGATTGATTCGATGGATTCAGTCGGTGAGTCGCTGGGTATTGCGTTGGCCACATTCCGCGAACGAACCCAGTCACGGGTCGAGCGCGCAGGCTTTCGCTTTCACTGGCGGCAGGATGGACCGGTGGCCATGCCAGGCTACGGTCCGCATGACGTGCTGCAGGTTTTCCGCATCCTGCAAGAGGCAGTGAACAACACTTTACGGCACTCAGGCGGCAGCCGAGTTGAGATCGATATCCAATCTATCGACGAGGGCCTGCAGATCCGTCTGCTCGATGACGGCCGCGGCCTGCCCGAGCAACCGGTCAACGGTCGTGGATTGGGCAACATGCAAACCCGGGCGCGCAACACCGGCGCTAGTTTGACACTGCAGTCGACGCAGACCGGGCTGAGTGTGCTGTTGACGCTGCCGCCAAAGTCCGCAGGGGAATCGCTTTGAGCGCACCAGCAACGACTATTCGTCGGATCGCCCTGGTCGAAGACGACCCTGTAGTGCGCGCCCACTTCGTCGACTTGATCGCCAGCCAAGCGCAGCTAAGCCTGATCGGGGCCGCGGCAGATATAGCCGAGGCCAGGGATCTGATTCAGCAGCAGCCCGAGCTGTTCTTGGTTGACCTCGGCCTGCCTGACGGCAGCGGCTTAGACTTGATCGGTGCGATACGCCGTGGTTGCGGCGCGCGGGTGCTGGTGATCACCAGCTTCGGCGACCGCGAAACCGTGGTAGCCGCGATTGAAGCCGGTGCCGATGGCTACTTGCTTAAGGACAGCCCCTCGCAGGGGCTCATCGAAGGCATTCAGATCACACTGCAAGGCGGCGCGCCGATTAGTGCGGCCGCAGCGGTCTACCTGCTGGACAAACTACGCCGACCCGACCCGACTCGACAAGCAGCCAAGGGCAACACCGACGAGGCCCAACTCACCGTTCGAGAGATCGAACTGCTGCAGTGTTTCGCCCGCGGCGAGAGCTACAAAGAGGCCGCCCGCAGTCTAAACATCTCGCCCCAGACTGTCGGTGGCTTCGTCAAATCGATCTATCGAAAACTGGCCGTGCACTCCCGCGGCGAGGCCGTGTTTACGGCGGTGAGACAAGGGCAGTTGCGTATCTAGCGCGCAGTTTTTTTGATCTGCTGCTGTACCCGAAAGTCCTCTTCCCGCGCAAAGTCGGGAGTGACGAAACGGTGATCCCATTGGTTGCCTCACGTTAGTTTCGGCCTTGGAGGAAGCCTGGAGAAGCCTGGGACATACATGGACGCCTCCGTTGCCACAACCCTGAAATAGAGCTTTTCGTAGTGTTTGGGCCTACTTCAGGGTTGTGGCAACGGAGGCGTCCATGTATGTCCCCGGTTTCCCGGTTTCCAGCGACTTAAGCCAATCTGCGTGTTAGGCAGCGCTTGGCTCGAGTTGGCACAGAATTGACGCAGTGCGCTGCGCGCCCCGTTGATGACCTGTCTCGGCTCGTGAGACCGGAACGTAGTCTGCTGATGATCGCTCAGACCGATTGGGTGAGAGAATAGGCGCTCCGCAGGCACTATCGGACACCAAGAGGCAAAAGGTACTTGTGAGTGACGATTCCGCAACTCGATTCGGTTGGACTGCTTCCGGCTGGCGTTTGGCCCTGCTCGCTGGCGGATGTCAACCAGCAATTTTGTTGGAACGATCATCGTCAACAACTCTGGGAAACGTTTGCCAAGTTCCTAGATGAGGTCTATCACCCGGCCCTGGCGCCGGCAGCGCTCTGGATAGACGGAAGCTTCGCAACAGGGAAGGAGGACCCTTCCGATATCGATGTGGTCGTAGACTGCCATGGGCACCCAAGTAATTTATGCACAGCTGCGTTGGAACTGTGGTGGTACCGACAGTCAGAGCTCAAGAGGTTGTACAAAGTGGATTTTTACCTAAGGCATCCCAGCATTCCAAATGACCTTGGCGCATGGTTCCAATATGTCGGCGAAAAAACCGCGCATAGGCTCAACTTGGATGTCAAGCACCCCAAAGGGATATTGAGCATAGTGCCATGAACTGGATCGAGTTTTCGAACGAGAAGCTCAACGCATTGCTGCAAAACTTGGTGGCTGAAGGGCGGCTTGCGCAGGACTTGGGTATAGACGCCAGTCCCGCACAGATTGTCGGAGCTAGCAGAGAACTCCTAATGGATGTGATTCTCAACAGCCTTCCACTCTCTCGGATAACAGACAGTTCCGACTTGGTTCTGCACGCGGAGGGGCCCTCCGTGAGAATGGAGATGCCGACGTTGTCGGCGTTCAATTGGCTCTCTTCGTCAGCTGAAAAGGCTTTGAGGCAATTGTCAGGTGGTCTCTTCGATCTCCAAGACCGGAACGCTAAGAGCTTGGCTAAGGCTCTTGATTTGAGACTGACGGGGATGGCTCCGGGCAGCTTGTATCTTGGGTTTGCATTGATTGATCCAGAGCCGGACCTGATTCAGACCGCGGACGAACCAGTGTTCGCCCGCTTACGAGGTGCAATGCGGCAGTTGCCGACCGTTACAAACGCGATCGGAGATGAGGAGTTGTCGCGTGAGGTTTGGGAACTGCTTCCTGATGCTGCAGAGCGCGACGTAACTCTTGGCGCATTGCTCGGGATGGCTCCAACTGGCCAACGTGGAATTCACTCCGTTGACATATCTTCCCCAGGCACACCACAAGCGACCCTTTCCCAGAGGGAGCGTGTAGTTCTTCGCGACGCGTTAAAGCGACCATCACTCGCGAATAAGCGCAGAGGACGGTTTGTCGGCGAAGTCCGCGAGATCGACTTGGACGCGGGCAGGTTTCATCTTCGAGGCGTCGCAAACATCGGTAGCATTCGATGCGTCGTTCGTAACATCAATCGCCAGCAGGCGAAGGAGCTGATCGGGGAATTTGTCGCAGTCTCAGGGGAA
Organism: Rhodanobacteraceae bacterium; assembly: GCA_003233535.1. GTDB lineage: Bacteria > Pseudomonadota > Gammaproteobacteria > Xanthomonadales > SZUA-5 > SZUA-5. The sequence goes on along the minus strand of QIMA01000596.1, from coordinate 1,010 downwards.
TACGAATCGGACAAAGACGGGCGACCAAGGCTAGTGCTCGTTGAGGATATGGAAGCGCTGCCCAGCGCGAGCCAGGCAGGTCTTGGTTTTTCGGACCCGGAGGAAAACTGATTCTGCATGCCGAAGTGCGCAGAACTATGGGTTGCTAATCACCACCCAGCCCAGCTCTGCCGCAGTGAACCCCTGCGGCCGGGTCCGTGAGGATTTGGCTGTCGGGTGGTGTGAGAACAGTTTGCCGCCGCACGGGCCGGCTGTCTGTGGGCAGATTGCCCGCTGACGTGTGAGAATCCTGCTCTGCGCCTTGTAGGAATTTTCCTACATCACCTAGGCGGCTCGATCCATCCAGGTGGCCTCTCCGGCCCTGGCGCTTCTCCCTTGAGCGTGAACCTTTCAGGGTCCAGGAACACCGCCGAACATCCGCAGCACGCGTAGACCTGGCGCCATCCGGGGTTGTCGGGGGTGATGCACTCGAAGCTGGTCGTGTTAGCGGAAGGGCGTCATGGGCGCAGGCTGCGCGAGGGTGGTCTCGTGGGATGAGATAGTTAAGAGGGTGATAGGATTGGCGCTCCTGAGTCACTAGGAGGTGTGCACCATCACTGGGTAGATGCCCTCCCTCATCAAACCGTGCGTGCAGTTTTCCCGCACACGGCTTTCCGATGTTCTTCACACCTCAGGCATGCGCCGATCTCCAGCCTGCGCCGGCATCGCGTAGCGCTCGTAAAGATCACAATGACGGAAACGGGCCAAGCCCATCCGTCGATCCTTCACCTTGTGGCGCTTCATCAAGTGAGTACGCAAACGAGCTTCCGCGTGATTCCTGACCTTGTTCATCGCCGGCGCGGAGTTTCGATAGTGGAAGTAGTTTGCCCAGCCTCGCAGGCTGCGGTTTACGGCTCCCACTACGTCACCCAGCGGTATGGCAGTCAGGTTCCGTCCGCTCAGTTTCGTCAGCTTCGCCTTAATCTTCACTAGCGATTTGGCCGACGGCTGAACATTCGGATACGGCTTGC
>QIMA01000584.1 GCA_003233535.1 Rhodanobacteraceae bacterium | reverse complement strand
GCGTGCCCTCGACGTGCTCAACCAGTTGGTCGGCACCGCGCAGCCAGCATGAGATGTTGGTGCAGATTGAAACTTTGTGTCGACCGCATTTCCCAATGTGATACATCGAGTAAAAGGTCGCCACCTCGTAGGCCCAGGTTGGTGGCAGTTCGAGATACTGAGCGACTGCGGTGATCACCCGGTCGTCCAGAAAACCATCGTTCTGCTCCTGCACCACGCGCAAGGCTGCAAGCAGGGCTGAGCGCTTGCGCTCGACCGGGAACTTAGCAAGCCAATGGTCGATCTGCTCGCGCGTGTCTGCACTCAAAACCTCAAGCGGGTCAATGTTTTGAACCTTGCTGAAGTCTTGGCCGTCGCGCTTGAGAATCGCGTGCGAACTCATCGGTCGATCTCTCCGAATACGACATCGAGCGTGCCAATTACGGCGACGACGTCAGGAAGCATGTGCCCGCGAACCATTTCGTCCATCGCTGACAAATGCGAGAAGCCGGGTGCGCGCAGTTTGACGCGGAAAGGCTTGTTGGCACCGTCCGAAATCAAGTAGGCACCAAACTCACCCTTGGGGGCTTCAACTGCGCAGTAGATTTCCCCGGGGGGCACACAGTAGCCCTCCGTGAAGAGCTTAAAGTGGTGAATCAGTGCTTCCATGTCATCTTTCATTTCAGCGCGCGACGGCGGTGCGACTTTGTAATTGCGCGCCATCACCGGACCCGGATTCTTGCGCAGCCAGGCAATACACTGCTTGATGATCTGATTGGACTGGCGCATTTCCTCTACGCGGACCAGATAGCGGTCGTAGCAGTCGCCCTGAGCACCCACTGGGATGTCGAAGTCGACGTGCTCGTAGGCCGCATAGGGCTGCTTCTTGCGCAGATCCCATGCAATACCTGAGCCGCGCAACATGGGTCCGGACATACCCATACGCAGAGCCATTTCCGGTGAGACTACGCCAATACCAACCGTACGCTGCTTCCAGATTCGGTTGTCGGTCAGGAGCGTCTCGTATTCATCAATTCGATGCGGGAAGTCGTCGGTGAACGCGTCCAGGAAGTCCAGCATCGAGCCCTCACGCCATGCGTTACGGCGCTTCAGTTCCTTGCCCTTCGTCCACGGACCTTCTTTGTACTTCGACATCTGCTCAGGCAAATCGCGGTAAACACCACCGGGCCGGTAGTAGGTCGCATGCATGCGCGCGCCGGAAACGGCTTCGTAGCAGTCCATCAGCTCTTCGCGCTCGCGGAAGGCGTACAGGAACAGCGTCATTGCGCCCAGATCGAGTCCGTTTGTACCGAGCCACATCAAATGATTGAGGATGCGGGTAATTTCGTCGAACATCGTTCTGATGTACAGCGCACGCTCTGGCACTTCAACGCCAAGCATCTTCTCGATGGCGTTTACGTAAGCGTGCTCGTTGCACATCATCGATACGTAATCGAGGCGATCCATGTAGCCGATCGACTGATTGTAGGGTTTGCTTTCGGCTAGCTTCTCGGTGCCGCGATGCAGCAGCCCCACATGTGGGTCAGCGCGTTGGATGACCTCGCCGTCCAGTTCCAACACTAGGCGCAGCACGCCGTGCGCGGCAGGATGCTGCGGGCCAAAATTCATCGTGTAGTTGCGAATCTCTGCCATGGTCAGCTCGCCTTGCCTTCGCCTTCATTGGCAGCCTGCAGATATCTGGAGTCGTCACGTATCACTCGTGGCACGCCGACACGAGGTTCGATGCTGACTGGCTCATAAATTACTCGGCCGCGCTCTGGGTCATAGCGGACCTCAACGTTGCCGATGAGCGGGAAGTCCTTGCGAAACGGGTGTCCGACGAAGCCGTAATCGGTAAGAATCCGACGTAGATCCGGATGACCTTCGAAGACGATCCCGAACAGATCAAATGCCTCACGCTCGAACCAATCCACCGCGCCCCAAACGTCTTTCAGTGACGGCACGACTGGCATCTGGTCGTCCGCCGCAAACGTGCGCAGCCGCAGGCGGTGGTTGTGATGCAGCGAAAGGAGGTGAACGACGACGGCGAATCGACGCGGTTGAGATGCCGCTTCCGGGCGATCCTCCCAACGGAATCTGCCAGGTCCTAGACCCTCGACACCGCGGCTGAACCCACCGCTGCCAACGTCAGTGTCCCACTCAGCCTGCCCGTAGCCCAGGTAGTCGACGCCTGCCAAGTCAATCATGCACTCAAAGTGCAGATTGGGGTCGTCGCGTAACCCTTGAGCCACCGCAAGGTAGCGAGTCGGCCCGACTTCAATCGTGGTTTCACCGAGGGCTTCAGTCAGGCCAACTAGATCGTCGCCAAACTTCTCGCGCAAACGGTCGCTCAGTGCGTGGTCGCTCTCGCTCATTGGCTAGCTCGCAATACTGTTGGTGCGGCGGATCTTCTTTTGCAACTGCAAAATCCCGTAGACCAGCGCCTCGGCGGTTGGCGGGCAACCCGGCACATAGATGTCGACGGGGACAATTCGATCACAACCACGAACCACCGCGTACGAATAGTGGTAATAGCCGCCGCCGTTAGCGCAAGAGCCCATAGAAATGACCCACTTGGGGTCAGACATCTGGTCGTAAATCTTGCGCAGGGCAGGGGCCATTTTGTTAACCAGCGTGCCGGCCACGATCATCACGTCCGACTGCCTCGGGCTGGGGCGAAACACGACACCGTATCGATCCAAATCCAGTCGAGCCGCGCCGGACTGCATCATTTCGACGGCGCAACAGGCCAGACCGAAGGTGACCGGCCACATGGAGCCCGTACGCGCCCAATTGATCAAGGAATCAGCGGAAGTCGTAACAAAGCCACGCTCTAGCAAGGGGTTATCGCCATCCGGCCGCAGTATGTCGTCTACAACTGCGATCGGCTCGGGATTGTGCATTAAGCCTGAGATTACTCCCATTCCAGAGCTCCCTTTTTCCAAACGTAGAGAAAGACGAGTTCCAGCAACCCGATAAACACAATGAAGGACACCAGACCGGCTGTCGGCAGCGTATCTAGGACCGTGGCCCACGGGAACAGGAAGGCAATCTCCAAATCGAACAAAATGAACAAGATCGCTACCAAATAGTAGCGAACGTCAAATTTCATTCGAGCGTCCTCGAATGCTTCGAACCCGCATTCGTAGGGAGACAGCTTCTCAGCGCTTGGCTTTTGCGGGCCAAGAATGCTACCGACCGTGAGAAGTACGCAGCCGATGCCGATGGCTACGATTAAGAACATAACAATGGGTAGGTATTCGCCGAGCATTTTGGCTGCGCTGGGATTCGTGATCTAGGGTGATTCGAAACCAGCATGCACTCATCGGGGCCGGACTAGGCCCCGCTGACTACAGGCTGCGGGAGAGAGCTAAACGATGGTGCCGGCGGACAGACTCGAACTGTCACGGCTTGCGCCACTACCACCTCAAGGTAGCGTGTCTACCAATTCCACCACGTCGGCAATATCGTTTACTCAGCTATTATTGCCCGGAAGCGTCTTCTTGTGGTGCATCCGCTGCCGCTTCCGGAACACTTGCAGCGTTTTCAGTTGTTTCAGCGCCTTCGGCTGCTGCAGGGGCCAGCGTTTGGCTGACCGTTGCGCTGCCGTCGGCGGACTCGCCAATTACTATCGATTCCGATGCTGGCGCCGGCTCCAGAGCCGCACCGTCGTCAGCCGCTGGTGCAGCGGTATTGACGCCACCCATGACGCCAAGATCCAGATCATCGCCAGCAGCGGGGATGGCTCCGCGAGAAACATAAACTGCCATAGCCAAGCTTAGCGCGAAAAACATCACCGCTAACACGGAAGTCGATCGGCTCAGGAAATTCGCCGAACCGCGTGCGCCAAAGACCGTGGCCGAAGCGCCTGCACCCAATCCCGATCCAGCGGTTGCGCCAGGGCCGCGCTGCAGGAGGATGAATGCCACCATGGCGATGGTTACCAGCAAATAAGCGATGTTTAAGACGTTCAGCAGCATAGTGTTCTCGTAAAGTTCAGTTAGCAGCGGCCGCGATTGCGGCAAATGCATCTGCTTTCAGCGAAGCTCCACCGACCAACGCGCCATCTATATCGGCACATGCCAGCAATCCAGCCGCTGACTCCGGCGTAACGCTTCCGCCGTAAAGGATGCGCACTGAGCCGGAAATTCTAGCACCAAGTTTTGTCAGTAATCCACGTATATGAGCGTGAACAGCCTGCGCTTGTTCAGGAGACGCGCTCATACCGGTGCCAATTGCCCATACAGGTTCGTATGCAATGACCAAGTCTGCGAGCTGCGAGCGGAACTCCGGTTTGCTGAGGATAGAGAGCTGCTGGCTGATGACAGCCTCGGTTCGTTCTTGCTCTCTTTGCTGCAGGCTCTCGCCGATGCAGAAGATCGGTGAGAGCCCTTCAGCTAAGGCTTGCTTGAGCTTTTCAGTAAGCAGTTCAGGGCCTTCCTGATGGCGCTGCCGACGCTCAGAGTGTCCGATCAGAACCATGGACGCGCCGGTTTCATGGATCATCGGCGCACTAACCTCACCGGTGTAGGCGCCTTTGAGCTGAGCAGACAGGTCTTGTGCGCCAACAGCGACTGCGCTGCCAGCGGCGGCCGCGACCGCCTCGGGGATGAGCGGAAACGGCGGAAACACAGCAATATCTACCTGAGGGTTGGATTGTTGCGACTGTGCGCAGGCCTGGACCAAGGTCTTGGCTAGCGCTCTGTCGCCGTTCATTTTCCAATTCCCGGCGATCAAAATGCGTCTCATTGAGCTTCCTCGGGTGCTGCCGGCTGCGTGCGGGGCAGGCTTATAGCTGATCTTAACCCGGATATTTCATAAACTTCACGCGCCCTCACTAGGCCCTTGATCACCCAGCGACTTTTTCTCAGTCGGGTGTATGAACCACTACACCGCTCCTTCGAAAAAACCACTGGGCAATCAATGTCCTGCGCGATCATCGC
>QIMA01000400.1 GCA_003233535.1 Rhodanobacteraceae bacterium | reverse complement strand
ATCCTGTCGGCAAGAAGCCCAGTCGAGGCTGAACCCCTGTTCCGTGAAGCACTGCAGGCGCGCCGCCGCGCGCTTGGCGACGATGATCCCGAGACCTTGCGGTCAGCAAACGGCTTAGCGGTTGCGCTCTGGGATTTGGGTAAGATGGAGGAAACCGAGGCCCTGATCCGTGAAGTTTGGGTCAAGCAGCCGCGAGTTCTGGGCGAGTTGCATCCGCGAACCCTGAATTCAAATCACAACTATGCGGCCTTGCTACAGTCGCTAGGCAAGCCCAAGGAAGCGGAGGGCATCATGTCAAGAACCCTCGCCCAACGCCGCGAGATTTTGGGTGAGAGCCATCCGGACACGCTCGTTACGGCAAACCAACTTGGCGGCATCCTCCTTGATCTGGGCAAGTCCGATGAGGCGTTGCGACTCTACAAGCATACCCTCGAAAGGCGCCTTGCAACGAGCGGCTCTTCGCACGGTACCATGATGGCATTACACAATATGGGGCGTGCCTTGACGAACGCGGGCCGACCGGCGGAAGCCGAGCCCTACGGGCGCAAGGCTGTGGGCGGCTTTACTGCACTTCAAGGTCGTGAGGGCCCGTTTACGGTGATTTCTGCAACGGGTCTGGGACGGTCGCTGGTGGATCAAGGAAAGTTCGCTGAGGCGGTTGCCTTGCTTGAGCCGCTTGAGAATGCCGGCCGCCGAGACTTCATCAACGATGGTCGCTCCTGGCTTGCGCAGCTGCTCACGCATCTAGGCCGCGCCCGGGCGGGGCTAAGGGATTTTTCCGAGGGCGAAGAGGATTTACTTGAGGCCGTGCAAATCTACGCGGAAACCCCGGCGCCCTCGCCTCTACAAACTGCAAATTGCATGGAGGCTCTGGTGTCGCTCTACCAAACGTGGGAGAGCATCGACCCTGGAAGGAATCATCGTCTGGAGGCAGACAAGTGGTCACAACGACTAGAGGCATTTCGAGACGAAAATCCTTCGAAAGCTGGGGGCAGTAACTGAAACTCAACCGCGCCTTGCAGAAGACCGAACACCGACGTGAATGTCGCCTCACCCGTAAGCGGTAACTGAGCGGCGTCCTTGCTGTCGCGCTGCTAGCCCTTGATCGCATATAGATCTGAGCGCAGCGGATTGTCACCGAAGTTCTTCTTCCACAGCCTTGGGGTGAGGTCAGCGACATTGGCGGCAGGGTGCTGGCTGACGCGCTGGAGGACATCGACTAGATAGGGTATAGGGATCGATGCCGTGAAGTCGGCAGGTGGCGATCAGGCTTTGAATAATGCCAACGTGTTTGGCACCCAGTTCGGTCCAGCAAAACATCCAATTTTTACGGTTATGTAAAGCTTTACATAACCGTAATTATGCAAAGTGCCCGATTATGCGAAGTGCCCTTGATGCACTGGCCGCATAGCCAGTCGGGTCGCGGGTTCTGTAGCTACTGCGTGGCGCATTGCTCCGCATAATTGTGGTGGTCTCCTGAGTTGGGCACCTTGCCCACTAGGAGAATCGCCATGAGCACGGATTTTGAGATTTTGCGGTGGCATAAGGAGCGGTTGCAGCAAAGCGTTACGGCTGCATGCGTCGAGCCATTCGTCTGTAGCCTGACGACTGGCAAATACCCAAAGTCGACCATTCGCGGATACGTTGCTACGCTGGCCCACTTTGCACATTGGATGACGACGGAGCAGATTGGCCTTGAACAGCTCGATAAGGCGTTGGTCGAGCGGTTCGCCTTTGAGCACGTCCCGCGTTGCCAATGCGCGCCGCCGGCCAGCTGTGTTGTTCCGAATCTCCGAGCAGCTGGTCGCCGGCTTATCTGGGTGGGTCAGCGGCTGGGGCTGGTGGTGCAACCGACTGGCCACCCCTCGTCCGCTATAGCTGACGAGTTATCCGCGTTTGACGACTACCTTGGTAGCACGCGAGGCCTTGCGATTGCGACACGCCTGCCGAGGCGCCGGATCATCGCGGATTTTCTTGCGTGGCGTTTCGGCGTCGTAGCGCCCGACTTTCAGGCAATCACTGCAAGCGATATACACCAGTTCTTGATCTCGCGGTTGGCAGCGTGTTCGTCTGGCAAGGCCGCCGTATTCGTCGGTGCGCTGCGCAGCTATCTACGATTTCGGGCTTTCTGTGGCCAGCCTGTGGACGGTGCGTTGGCTGCGGTGCCGTCAGTCGCACAATGGCCGCTGGACAGGCTCCCGTGTGTCTTGGCCGATTCTGTGATTGCCACCATCGAACGCAGTTTCGATCTGGCCACTGCAAGTGGTATCCGTGACTATGCGATGTTCCACTTGATGCTGGATCTTGGCTTGCGCGTGTCCGAGGTGGTCGGTATTGACTTAGAGGACATTGATTGGCGCGCCGGTACGCTGCGAGTAGCCGATAGCAAGAGTCACCGGATCGCATTGCTTCCCCTCGCACCACAGGTCGCCGATGCCATCATCGGCTATGTTACCCAGGCTCGGCCGCCGACTTGCCTGCGGGCGTTGTTCATTCGCAAGCGCGCCCCTGTAGACATTCCAATTACGCTAGATGCGGTGCGCGCGGCGATGCGTCGGGCGTATGTGCGCTGCGGTCATCCCCAGTTGTGTAGCAGAACCCACGTGCTGCGGCATACCGCAGCCAGCCGCATGCTGCGCGCTGGTGCGCCACTGAAGCAGATCGCCGATGTCCTGCGGCATCGTTGCCTTGATACGACGACGATTTATGCCAAGGTCGATATGGCCCGCTTGGCGGCGGTGGCGGCTCCCTGGCCGGGAAGCCGGCCATGAACGGGCGATCGATGACCGCTCAGGTCGAACGCTATTTGACATTGCGGCGGGCGGTGGGCTTCGAGCTGGGCATTGCCGGTAGGCAACTGATGCAGTTCGCACGATTTGTGGAATCCACCGGCAGCACCTTGGTAACCCTGGAAATCGCGGTCGCATGGGCGAATGCTGGGCGAGATCCGACGCCGCTATCGCGCGCTCGTCGCATTGAACTCATTCGCCCGTTCGCCCGATTCTTACAGCAGCTCGATGAAAACAACGAGGTGCCCGACCGCAACCTATTCGGACCTGCCCATCGTCGGCTGACACCGCATATCTTTAGCGATAGCGAGCTTGAGCAACTGCTGGCGCAGGCTGCCGACTTACCCCCAACCAAAAGTGTTTGGCCGATTGGTTACCAGACTTTGTTCGGGCTTATCGCCTCGACCGGCCTGCGGCTGGGCGAAGCGCTCCGACTGGAAATCAAAGACATCGATAGCGTCGACGGCCGACTGTTGGTGCGGCGGACGAAGTTTCGCAAATCTCGGTGGGTACCGCTGCACCCAACGGTGGTCGATCGACTCGAGCGATATCGGATGCTGCGCAGCCAACGCGGTGGATTCACTGAGCGGTTCTTTGTCGACCCCGCTGGCAATGCACTGGACGCAAATCGCGTCGACTACGTGTTCAAGAAGCTGTGTTCAACCCTTGGTTGGCAGGCCCGGGGCGGGCACCCGTTCATTCGCATTACGGATCTACGCCACAGCTTTATCACCCATACACTGGCGCACTGGCAGGCCCAAGGAGCCGGCACCGATCAGTTCACACTGGCGCTATCGACCTATGTCGGACATACCAAGATCACCGATACCTATTGGTATCTCACAGCCATGCCGGAGTTGCTGCAGACCGCAAACGACCGCTTCGAAGGTTTCGCCCAAGGAGACGACCATGGTTGACGTATCAGCCGACCCGTCACTCCCGGTCTTAATCCAGCGATTTTTCTCCGATTACCTGATTCAACAGCGCGCCCTGAGCCCCGCCAGCGTGGCGAGCTACTGCGACTGTTTCAAACTCCTGCTCGGTTTTGCCGCCACCCGATCCAGACGCTCGCCGGCCGAGTTGGCAATGACCGATCTAGACGCACCAACGATCCTGGCATTTCTCCAGCACCTGGAGACTGAGCGTGGCAACGGCATCCGCTCGCGCAACGTACGCCTTGCCGCAATCCATACCTTTGCCCGCTTCGCTTCCCGTCAAGCACCATCGTATATGGCACTGCTGCACGCAGTGCTGGCGATTCCATCCAAGCGGTACGAGCAACCGCTGCTCGGCTATCTGTCCAGGCCGGAGATCAATGCCATCATCGCCGCGCCCGACCGATCCACATGGTTGGGCGAACGCGACGCAGCATTGTTCACCACCCTGTACAACACCGGCGCTCGAATCAGCGAGGCCATTGGGCTGCGGGTTAGTGGCTTCATCGACGCACAAGTGGCCTACTGCCATTTGCTCGGCAAGGGTCGAAAACAACGAACGGTACCGCTGTGGGCGACTACCGCAAAACAACTGCGCGCTTGGATTGCACACGCCGGCCTCGCCTCGGAATCACCGTTGTTCCCTGGCCGTTCCTTGCAACAGATGACGCGATCCAACGCCGCGCAGCGGCTGGCTCTAGCGGTCAAAGTCGCCAGCTTGCAGCACCCACGGCTACTCAAAGACCACGTATCACCACACACGCTTCGTCACACCACCGCAATGCACTTGCTTCAGTCTGGGGTCGACATCAGCGTGATCGCGATGTGGCTGGGCCACCAATCACCGTCCACCACTCATCTGTACGTCGAAGCCGATCTGGAGATGAAGCGTCGCGCGCTCGAAACACTCCAGCCCGCCAACGTTGGCCCAAACCGCTACAAGCCCCCCGACCGGCTGATGGCCTTCCTCCATGCTCTGTAGATTATGCAAAGCCCTTAACCACTCAATAACTCCGCAGCACCCTGAAAATGGGTGTTGCGCAAGCCCGGTACATGAGCACTTCGCATAATCGGGCACTTTGCATAATTACGGTTATGTAAAGCTTTACATAACCGTAAGAACTGGATGTTTTGCTGGACCGAACTGGGTGCCAAACACGTCGGCATTATCCAAAGTCTGATCGCTACCTGCCGACTCCACGGC
>QIMA01000364.1 GCA_003233535.1 Rhodanobacteraceae bacterium | reverse complement strand
TTCGGGCTAGCAGGCTGGCGGAGAGAAATCGCACAGGGCAATGACCGTCGTTCGCCTTCGATTCGACGCCTACTCGTACTCACCGGCGTCGTTGGCCTGTTCCGCTAGCTCCGGATGGCGGATTTCAAACACCAGCGTGGTGAAGTGACTCTCCCAGTCCAGTTGCGCGTCGTCGCTAGGCTCGATGCGTACGCTGCGCAGCAGCGCCCAGCCGGGATGGGCGAGATTGAAGCGGCCGTAGCCTTCAGCGTTGGTTTCGCTCCAGACCTCGCCGTGTGAGTTGGCGTAGACGATGCCAACGCGGTGATTGGCCAGCGGCTGGTCGCGATACTCCAGGCGGAAATCGAGGATCTGGCCGGGGCGCAACGTGGTCGGATCTTGCATTGGGATGAATTCGAAGAGCATGCCCGCGTCCATCGTCTCGGCAGTGGCGCGGCCGGGCTTTAGTCGAACAAGCGCCTTGGCGTGCTTTTGAAAGCGCTCACGCCACTGACCGCTGGTTTCCCAGGCTGGCCGCAGCCCGACGGGGTTGCCTAGCTCAACCAGATACTCCTCGACTTCCTCGTCGCTGAGCGTGATGTCGCTGGATTTTAGGGTTACGGCGGCAATCGCCCACGCCGCTGCGCCAACGCTTGCCTGCATCGGCAAGTAGCTGCCCTGGCGCTCGCCAACAACCAGATCCACGCTGCCTTCGAGCTTGCCTTCAGGCAGCAGCTTGGCGCTAGCCAGATGTTCTTGCCGACCTGCGTGCTGACCGCCAGGAAACACCGCCCCGTGGGTCAACTGCACCGACACCTGCCTGTCGCCCGCAGCGCGCGCCATGGCCCAGGTTTCGTGCGCTTGCATCGGAGCGGCAACGACCAATAGAGCAAGGCTTATCAATTGCTTGCGCACAATTTCTCCCTAGTGAATCCTGCTCAGCCCTGTTCTTATTGCGGCAACGCCAAATCATGCAACAGCGCCGCCAAGAATCGTGCAGCTTCACCGCCAGTGCAGGCGCGGTGATCAAAACACAGGCTCAGCGGAATGACCTTATGCGACTCAATACCGCCCATCACCGAGGTCGGCTGATGACGCAACCGGCCGGCGGCCAAAATCGCCACGCACGGCGGCACGATAATCGGCGTCGCGTAGCGGCCAGCGTACTTGCCGAAGTTGCTCAGCATGATGGTGTAGTTGCGCAACTCGTCCGGTGGAATTTGGCGCAAGCGAATTTGCTCGCGGATGTCCTCGATACGCGCCCGCAGCGCGGTGTTGTCGAGCGACTCGCAGTTGCGCAACGCAGGAACGAATAGACCTTCCTCGGTATCGACCGCCAGCCCTACATCGACGCGATCAAACAGCGTGCGTTCGCTGCTGGCATAGTTGAAATGCGCATTCAGCGCTGGCTCCTGGCGCGCGGCGTAGACCAGCGCACGGATCAAACGCAGTGTGACATCTTGCCCGGGAACCCAGGCGTGCATGTCGGCGTCGTCAAACAGCACCGTCGGCACAACCTGCGCGTGCGCATCGGCCATGATTCGCGCCATATTTCGACGCACGCCGCGCAGCGCTTCTGCTTTGCCGGTGGGTGGCGTACTGGGCACTGCTGCTGGCGGTCGCGTGGGAACGGCGCGAACCGGACTGACCGCAGCCGCTGGCGGTCGCGAGTCTTCGATGCGCGCGGTGCCTTCCTTGGCCGCCTTCTTGACGTCAACCAAGCTGACGCTGCTGTTGGCCCCGGTGGCCGGCACGCGGGCCAGATCAACGCCCAGCTTCTTCGCTAGGGCGCGCACAGCGGGTACCGCCTTGACTCCAAACATGGCAACGGCACGCTCGGCGACCACCTTATTGCTGGTTTCCATGGTGCCGACCACGGTGCCGCCATCGTCCTCGCTGGCGCTGGTCGGCGCGGGCGTTTCGGCTGGCTCAGGTGCTGGCGTTTCTACAGCAGCCGGTGCCGGCGTTTCCGCGGCGACTGGCTCAGGCGCTGCTGGGGTCTGCGCAGGCTTATGGTGGTGGCCGGTGTCGACCGCCTCACTGCGCTGCGGGCCGTCGGACAGCTCAAAGTCGGCTAGTCCGTGCCCGGTCTCGATAATGTCTCCGGCTTGGCCGTAGCACTTGACCAATTTGCCGGTGTAAGGCGAGGGCACATCGACCACCGCCTTGGCGGTTTCCATGGCAACCAGCGGCTGATCCAGTTCCACCGACTGACCTTCCTGCACGTGCCAGGAAACGACTTCCGCATCCGGCAGGCCTTCGCCTAGATCGGGGAGGTGGAAGGTTTTGGTGTTGGCCATGGTTCTCGCTCCGTTGTGTTGTTCGTAGGGCTGAGGGCTTAAGGGCTGAGGGCTGGGGCGCGAAGCCATGCAGCACTCAGCACACGGCGCGAGTCAGTCCCCCAGTGCTATCGGTACTCGATCGAAAAGACAAAAACTAAGACATCTAGAACTCCGTTCCCTTTCATTTGCCCGGCACCAAGACGACCCTGCTCAGCCCTCAGCCCTAGCGATACCCCATCACTTCCCGCACCCCATCGGCGATGCGTTCTACCGACGGCAAATACTCCATCTCCAGACGGAACAGCGGGATAGGGATGTCGTAGCCGGCGACGCGTTTTACCGGGGCGATCAGGTCAAACATGGCCTCTTCGGCCAGCCGGGCAGCGATTTCTGAGCCCACTGCGCCGTTGCGCGGGGCTTCGTGAACGATCACGCAGCGGCCGGTTTTACGCACCGATTCGTGGATCGTGTCGAAGTCCAGCGGTTTCAGCGTGGCGACGTCGATCACTTCGATTTCGATGCCTTCTTTGGCCAGCAGTTCAGCCGTTTCCAGGCATTCCTTGACCTGAGCACCCCAGGTGACCACGGTGGCGTCGCGACCTTCACGGAGCACGAAGCACACGTCTAGAGGCAGCGCTTCGCCGTCGTCGGGCACGTCTTCTTTGTACTGCCGGTAGATGCGTTTGGGCTCGAACCAGATCACTGGGTCGGGATCGCGTATGGCCGCTAGCAACAGTCCGTAAGCGCGCGAAGGCGATGACGGGATCACCACGCGCAGCCCCGGCATGTGCGTAAACAGCGCCTCGTTTGCCTCTGAATGATGCTCAGGAGCGCGAATGCCGCCGCCCCAAGGCGCGCGCAGCACCATCGGACAGGTCAACCGACCGCGCGTGCGGTGGCGCATGCGGGTGGCGTGGCAGGCGATTTGGTCGATCATCGGGTAGATGAAGCCTTCAAACTGGGCTTCGGCGATCGGTTTCATGCCCTGCGTGGCTAGGCCAACGGTGAGCCCGGCAATGGTGGTTTCGTCCAGCGGCGTGTCGATCACTCGCTCGGAACCAAAGCGTGCCTGCAGGCCTACGGTGGCTCGGAAAACGCCGCCGTTGACGCCGACATCTTCGCCGAGGACCACGACGCTGGGGTCTTTGTCCATTTCATAGGCCAGCGCCTGCGTCACCGCTTCGATCAAAGTTAATGCGGGCATCAGCGTCCTCCCTTCATCGGGCTACCCTGTCCAACTGAGGTTCCTAGGATCATCGGCCGGCGCGCTCCGCTAGAGCCACCGCTGCGGCGCGCTGTACGGCTAGTTCGTCGGTGATTTCGGCGTAGGTGTAGTCGAACATGGCGCCCACTGGCTGGCGCGGCGTCGATAAATAGGCTTCCACTTCGATGTCGATCTCCGCGCGGGCGGCGTGCAGCATCTCGGCCTCCTGCTGATCATCCCACCAGCCCTTTTCATTCAGATAACGGCGCAATCGGATCAGCGGCTCTTTGCCCATAGCCTCTTCCAGCTCGGCGTCTTCGCGGTAGCGGCGGGCGTCGTCGGCGGTGGTGTGATCAGACAAACGGTAGGTCACCGCTTCGATCACGGTCGCGCCTTGACCGGCGCGCGCTTTCTTCAGCGCCACGTCCATCGCTTCGTGCACCGCGAACAAATCATTGCCGTCGACCTGAATGCCCTGGATGCCGCCGGCGATGGCTTTTTGTGCCAGCGTTTGCGCCCCCGACTGCAGGTGTCGAGGCACGCTGATCGCCCACTGGTTGTTGACCACCACCAGCACTAGCGGCAGCTGCTGCGCACCGGCAACATTCAGCGCGCCATAGAAATCTGCCTTGGAGCTGCCGCCGTCGCCGCACACGCACACCGCGGCGTTCGCCTGCTTGCGGATTTTGAACGCTAACGCTGCGCCTGCCGCGTGCAAACACTGGGTTGAAATGGGCACCGACCAAGCGTAGTCATGGCGTGCATTGGCGTAGTCGTTGCCGCGTTCATCGCCACCCCAGTACAGCAGAATTTCCCGCGGCTGGACGCCGCGATAAATCTGCGTGCCGTATTCGCGGTACATCGGCGCGAACACGTCGTCGGGCTGCATGGCCGCGCCGATTCCGACGTGGGCCGCCTCATGGCCTAGGCACGAGGCGTAGGTACCCAGTTTGCCGGTGCGCTGCAGGGCGATAGCCTTGCTGTCGAACACCCGCACTAGGCTCATCAGTTTGTATAGCTCAAGCACGCGTTCGCGGTCGTGAGCTAGCGATGGCAGTTCACCGACAGCTTGTGCGTCGGCATTCAAATACTGCAGATACTCGATCTCAAAGCGAGCAATAATTGACACGTTCCCTCCCGAACGCGGCCAGTAGGTTTTGCATTGCGGCGTTACGGCGTCGAATCCTGCGTCAAACGCGGGTCCGCCGTAGCGCGGTCTGTCACGATCCCTTTTTGATAGCAGGTGTAGGGTACTCGCCGCAAGCGCGACTGATGGCTGCCAGCGCTGTTTTTTTTGTTCAGAGTGAGCGCCGACTGCAGTTTGTTTCGTCTGATCCCTCGTGCGCAGCGCTAGCCCGGATGTTTCATGAACTCGCGCGATGATCGTGCAGGACATTGATTGCCCAGTGGTTTTTCACAGTGTTTTTTCAAGAAAGGGAGCGGTGTAGTGGTTCATACACCCGACTGAGAAAAAGTCG
>QIMA01000191.1 GCA_003233535.1 Rhodanobacteraceae bacterium | reverse complement strand
TAAAGGTCTTACGAAAATCCTTCACTGCGCTGCCCAGATCGCCGCCGAGGTTCTTCAACCGCTTGGTCCCGAACAGCAATACCAGCACGATGGCCACCACGATCCAGTGGCCGATGCTCCAACTACCCATTTCGATGTGCTCCTAAACAACTGTTGGTAAGGATAACGCGCCGAGCGTGTTGGCGATGACTACGGCCGCTGAACAAACCTCAGTCGATTGGCCGGTTAGGGCAGGCGATAGCTCAGCAACGTGCTGCCAGCGGCATCATGCAAGCGCAGTTCGCGGCCGTCGATTGCGTAACCGGTGACTTGCCGCAACTGCTGGTGATAGCGCTGCGCGAAGTCCGAGGTGGCTTGGCAATACATCTTGCTGGCGCCGATCGGCCCCAGGCGCATCTGCCCATCACTGAGGTCAACGCTGGCGAAGAACCGATTGCAACCGTCGAAGCCTGACAGCTTGGCTGCGGCGTCGTCTATGTGCTGTTGGTCTATGCGCAGCTTGATTGCTTCAGTAACCGCAGCTTTGAGCTCAGCGGCAAGGGGCTCGCCGTCTATTTGCTGCAACTCCCAGTCGCTGTCGCTCAACTTGAAACCAGTCTCGTCCGGATCAACCTTCGCAGACGCTGGCGCCGGCGGCTCAGCCGCTGGCGGGGCGGGATTAGACGCCTGCGTAGCGGGTTGGGTGCATGCTCCCAGGCACAACAGCAATGCCATCGGCAGAAAAAAAGTGCGCATCTAACAGGATCTCCAAAGTGTGGGTTAGGTCTCGACAATGGGCAGCAATCAGGACGTGCGTCAAGCTCGCGGCATGGTCAGCGGCGAACTCACCTTGGTTGAATCTGCGCGACTGAACGCACAGCAGAACCACATCGAGCGGGTCGAAACGTGCTATCGGCGTAACGACGGCCACCTCGGTGCGAAAAGTCACACAAACGGGTTGCGTGTTCACAGTTTTCACTGAAAACTGTGCGCTCGCTCACAAGACGCAACTCCAATGCCAACCCGGTCCTCAACAGTTTTCAGCTTGCTGCTTGCCATTGGCTCGCTTTGCTTCACCTCCAGCGCTTTCGCTCAGTTCACCGCTTCGCGCGGCTTTCAGTTGGAAAGCACCATCGGATTGGACTCCCAGGAGTGCTCGCAAACGCGCAATTTGACTCTGCCCGAGGGCAGCCATGAGGTGATTGTCTGCCTGCGTGCTAGCAACTTCAACAGGACCGAGTTTGTCCTCCACGACCTGCTTTCCGAAGAACTTGGAGTACTGGTCAGCGATCTGCATTACACGCTGAGTCCTGGCACATCATTTTTCTACACGTTCGCATTCAGCGTCAGCGAGTCAACCGGCCTGAGCAGCGCGTGGATCGCCCGAGGACTCAACGGCAAGTTTGCCTGCAACGAATCTTGGTCGGTAGTGACCGTCGGGCGGGCTTGGCTGACCGAGGACGCACGCACGCTGTTGCTCTGCCCATAATGAGACGGCCGATACTCTGGATCGTTGGGCGTTAGCCTGCGCTCGAGACTGCTAGCGCCTCTGCTGGCAGCGACGGTGACGATGGTTTGTTTGTGGCCAACGCCAGGCCTGACGATCAGCGGCGAGCTGTTACGGCACTGGTTTATCTGGGTGGCCGCGGGGTTGGCAGCGCTGCTATTGCTGTTCACTAGTCCGCGCGCAAGTCCAAGCCCAGCGCTCGACAAAGCGGTGGTAATCGCCATCGTTTTGTTTGTCGCTTCGATGTTGTTTTCCGCGCTCACTGCACTGCATCCGATGCAGGCGGTTATTGGCAGCAACGAACGCGGCTTGGGAGCGCTCAGCGAATTGGCCTGGTGGGTGCTAGCGCTCGCCGCTTTCCGGCTAGCTCAAGACGGCAACACAATCAGAATTTGGCGTTCGATAGCGGCAGTCGCGCTAACTCTATCGCTTTGGGCCATCGCCGACGACTTTGCTGCGGTCGATACCGAGTTTCGCAGCAGCGCAGCGTTAGGCAACCCGCTGTTTCTGGCCAGTTTGTTGGCAACTACGCTGCCGCTGCAGCTAAGCGCGGCTGTCTGGCCACAGCGTTGGTTACGCTGGACTGCGTTGGCACTGCAGGTCTTGGGCTTACTCAGCACCGGCGGTCGTGCTGCCGTGCTGGCTGGTCTGGTTGGCTTGCTCGTTTTCGCTGCATCCCGCGCTGGCCGTCAGCGCCTTAAGGTGCTGGGGATCGGCGCATTCTGCCTTGTGCTGCTGACGTCGGCCGCATGGCATTGGCGGCCCGCTTCCGTCGCGATTCGCTCCGAACTCTATGCCGCATCGGCGCAGGCGGCGATCGGCCGCGAAACTCTGCGCTCGATTGATGGCCAATCTGACCCGTGGGCTAAGTGGCGACCGCTTGTTGGATACGGTCCGGAATCAATCGAGCCGGCGCTTACCCGCTATCGATCAGCCAATCTCAACAGCAACTGGCACGAACAGGCAGGCTGGGATCGTTGGGCAGATCGCGCCCACTCGCGGCTGCTGGACAGACTGCTGGAGACCGGCCTACTCGGGCTTAGCGCAGGCCTGTGGTTGACTTACCAACTCGCGCGCCGTTTGCTGCCGCTCTCGGCACAGCGGTTACCTGCCGCCCCGGCGGCAGTCGGCCTATTGATCTGGATCGCTGACGGGATGGTTGGCGTACCCAGCGCTGCGGCAGACTTAGTCGCCGCGCTTTTGCTGGGCTGCGCTCTCGCGCTTGTCGGGCGACCTGGCAAAGCACCTAGAACTAGGAGCCTGACCGCAATGGCGGCTGCACTGTTGATCGGGCTGATTTGCGCAATCACGCTGGGCTTGGCGACCCTGGGGCTTGCTCGGGCTCACCGCCATATAGCGGCCGAGTCGCTCCAAGCGTCCACGTACCGGGCCCAGGCCTCGTCGGTAGCGTTGGCGATGCAGCGACAACCCTATTCCGCGCTGCCGGCAATTCAAGCCGTCAGCCAACGCTTGGATGGGGCGCGGCCGGCTAACGATGAGCTAGAACAGTTGCGGAGCTGGACCGCGCACGCGATCAATGCCGCGCCCAGCGTTCCCCGCGCATGGTTGCTACACGGCCAAGTCAACCAGCTATTAAACAACACCGATCAGGCCAAGCTGGCATGGATGCGCGGATTGAGCTTAATCAACCGGGAACCGGACTCGCAGCCGGGTGATCAGGCTCGCGTGCTTCAAATCGCCGTCGCCTTGAGTCAGATTGGACAGGAGCTTGAGGCGCAGGGCCGGCCCAGTGACGCTCGCCCCGCGTATGCCGCCGCTCGAGATGCTTTGGAATCCAGATCGGCGCCCAATAGCGCGGCGTGGTGGGCCACACTCGCCTGGCTGCGTGCCCGAGGGGGCGACGTACAGGGTGCGATAGCGGCCTATCGCCGCGTTCTGACGATCAACCCAGAGGACGAGGCAAGCGCGCGCAATTTGCGCCGCTTGCAAAGCGCCTTGGAAGAGACTCACTGAGGCTAGCCCGCGTGAAACTGATTAGCAGCCGCGAGCTTGACGATCATCAAACTGGTTTGCCAGCTGCGGTGCCTATACTGCGCAGCTCAGTTGCGAGTACGGATCCACCGTTGATCACTTATGCCGAGGCGCTAAATCTGCTTAGGCTGCGGGTAACGCCGCTGCCCATCGAACGCGTACCGACGAAACAATCGGGCAGGCGGATTTTGGCTACCGATGTGCTTAGCCCCGCAGATTTGCCGAGCTTCGACAATTCGGCAATGGACGGCATTGCGCTGCGTTGTGGGACGGGTCTGGTAAGCGCCGGCAGCGAGCTGATGATCACCGGTTTGCTGGCCGCTGGCGAGCCCGCTCCCAGCGACGGCAATGGCGCCTGGCAAATCATGACTGGTGCCGCGCTGCCGCTCGGCTGTGATGCGGTGATACCAATCGAGCGAGTTGAGGTACTCGCCCGCAACCAACAAGGGGCGATCACGCGGGTGCGTTTGCGCGCAGACGTAAAGCCGGGCATGAACGTGCGTCGTGCTGGTTCAGATATCGCCGCCGGTGACAGGGCGCTCGCGGCGGGCGCTCGCATCGATCCTGCTCAGCAAATGATCTGCGCGGCTCTAGGACTGGCCGAGCTGCCGCTTTGGAAACGGGCGAAAGTGAGCCTGCTGCAAACCGGCAAGGAATTGGTGGACGATCCGCAGCAAGACCTGTGCAAGGGGCAGATCCGCGACTGCAACGGTCCCTATTTGGAAAACGTGCTGGGCAACGCGGGCGCTGAGGTGATCGACAGCCGGCATTTAGGCGATGACTCGCGCGCTTACGAAGAGGCGGTCAGGCAAGCCCTGACGATCGGTACTGACGTTATTGTTAGCACCGGCGCGGTTTCCATGGGTGAGTTGGACTTTATTCCGGCGACGCTGCGGCGCCTGGGCGCTGAGATCGTGTTTCACAAGGTGGGCATCCGACCCGGCAAGCCCGTGCTGTTTGCCGTGCTGCCCGGAGGCCCGCTGTATTTCGGGCTGCCCGGCAACCCGCTCGCGGCTGCCGTGGGCGCCCGTTTCATAATCGACCCAGCACTGCGCGCGATGGCCGGACGAGGGCCAGAAAAATACCCACGACTGCCATTGGCCCACGCTACGCGCAAGAAGCCGGGCATGCGCTCGTTCTTGAAGGCCCGCGTGCACCTAGACAGCAGCGGCCAGGCCAGCGTCGAGTTGCTGCCCGGCCAGGAGTCCTTTCGCATCCGCCCGCTGCTTAGCGCTAACGCTTGGGCGATCTTGGGCGAGGAGGCAGACAGCTGCGAGCAGGGTGAGATAGTTGAGGTTGCGGGGCTTTATGGGGCGTTGTTGGAGGGCTGAGGGATGAGGAGGATTGTCTCCTCTTTTACTTCTTTTACTAGCCAGTTTTACGTTTTACGTTTTACGTTTTAGAAAAGCCAAAAGCCGACGTCGCCTCACGTCAACGCGAAGATTGCTCTTACCTAAATCCTAAAACCTAGATCCCAAAACCGCCAC
>QIMA01000547.1 GCA_003233535.1 Rhodanobacteraceae bacterium | reverse complement strand
GGTCTTCCTGGCCAGTTATGGCGCCGAGCATGGACTTGCGCGATAGTCCAACCAGCAGCGGACACCCCAGTTCGGCGAAGCGCTCCAGTTGCGCCAACAGCGCGAGGTTATGCTCGAGCCTCTTGCCAAAACCGAAGCCGGGATCGAGCACGATGCGCTTACGCGCGATTCCGGCAAATTCCGCGGCGAGGATGCGATCAGCCAGGAAGCGCTGCACTTCGCTAACGACCTCTGCGTAATCAGGACTGTGCTGCATGCTCGCCGGCATGCCCTGCATATGCATCAGACACAGCGCCGTATTGGACGTCGCCACGGCCTCCAGCGCGCCAACAGCTGTGAGTGCGCGAACATCATTGACCATCCCTGCCCCGGCCTCGATGGCCGCGCGCATCACTTTCGGTTTGCTGGTGTCGATGGAAATAGGCACGCTGCTGGCTGCAGTGAGTTTCTCGATGACCGGCAGCACTCGCCGCAACTGCTCGCTATCGTCCACTGACTGCGAACCAGGTCGCGTCGATTCACCACCCACATCGATGATATGCGCGCCCTCATCGACCATTCTTAACCCGGCACTGACGGCAGCGTCGACCGAATCGTAGCTACCTCCGTCCGAGAACGAATCCGGCGTTAGATTGAGTACGCCCATGATCGATGGGCGATCTAAGCGCAATCGCCGACCGGCACAATCCAAATAGGGTGTGGTGTCCAGATCCATACTCATCAACTCCTCGCTGCACACGCGATGATAACTGCAACGTTGAGTCACGCGAGCGACTTAATCGGCATACTCTCATAACGCAAAACGCCGCCCGGAGGCGGCGTTGCGTAGAACGCTTACTCGAAGCCTATGGCTCCTTGTCGTCCGCAGCAAAGGTCTGCGCCGCTGGCGTGTCCAATCCGGTTACGGGACTGGATGCACTGGGCTTGCTCGGCGGCGGCACGGAATCGCTGTCGTCGTCCCATCCATCCGGTGGCGGAACTTCCCGATTCTCCATGATCGCGTCGATCTGAGTGGCGTCAATGGTCTCGTATTTCATCAGCGTCTCGGCCATCGTGTGCAGCTGCGGCGTGTGCTTGACCAAGATCTCATTGGACATGCTGTAACAGCGGTCAAGCAAGACGCGAATCTCCGCATCGATGCGTTTGGCCGTGTCGTTGGACACGGTCTTGTGCTGCGTAACCGAACGACCCAGGAAAACCTCTTCCTCTTCGTCGTTGTAAGCCAACGGGCCTAGCTCATCGCTCAAACCCCAGCGAGTGACCATGTTCCGCGCTAAGTTGGTGGCACGCATGATGTCGTTGGAGGCACCCGTGGTGACCTTGTCATGACCAAAAATCAGCTCCTCGGCGATCCGTCCGCCGTACAGCGAGCACAGCCTGGATTCGAGCATCGTGCGGTTTTGCGAGTAGCGATCGCCTTCCGGCAAGTACATTGTCACGCCCAGCGCACGACCGCGCGGAATGATCGATACCTTGTAGACCGGGTCATGTTCAGGCATCAGACGGCCGACAATGGCGTGCCCGGCCTCGTGATAAGCGGTTAGCAGCTTTTCGTCCTCGCTCATCACCATGCTGCGGCGCTCAGCGCCCATCATGATCTTGTCTTTGGCCTTCTCGAAGTGAATCATCACCACTTCTTTGTTGTTCTCGCGCGCAGCAAACAGTGCGGATTCATTGACCAAATTAGCCAAATCAGCACCCGAGAATCCGGGCGTACCGCGCGCAATGAACTGCGGCTTGACGTCCTCTCCCAGCGGCACTTTGCGCATATGTACTTTGAGGATCTGCTCGCGACCGCGCACATCAGGCAGCGGCACCACAACTTGGCGATCGAAACGGCCAGGACGCAGCAGCGCCGGATCGAGCACGTCTGGACGGTTAGTAGCAGCAATAACGATGACGCCTTCGGAACCTTCGAAACCGTCCATCTCGACTAGCAACTGGTTAAGCGTCTGCTCGCGTTCGTCA
This sequence comes from Rhodanobacteraceae bacterium, assembly GCA_003233535.1. Classification (GTDB taxonomy): domain Bacteria; phylum Pseudomonadota; class Gammaproteobacteria; order Xanthomonadales; family SZUA-5; genus SZUA-5. The sequence goes on along the minus strand of QIMA01000547.1, from coordinate 3,015 downwards.
TGACCACCGCCCAAACCGGCGCCGCGATGACGTCCGACCGCGTCGATCTCGTCGATGAAGATGATGCACGGCGCGTGCTTCTTGGCCTGCTCAAACATATCGCGAACGCGCGAAGCGCCCACGCCAACGAACATTTCCACGAAGTCCGAGCCGGAAATGGTGAAGAACGGCACCTTTGCCTCACCCGCGATCGCCTTGGCTAGCAGGGTCTTACCCGTGCCTGGCGAACCGACCATCAGCACGCCGCGCGGAATTCGACCGCCCAGCCGTTGGAACTTGCCCGGATCGCGCAGGAACTCGACTAGTTCCTTCACTTCCTCTTTGGCCTCGTCCACGCCGGCCACATCGGCGAAGGTGGTCCGGACCTGATCCTCGCCCTGCAGGCGCGCTTTGCTTTTACCGAAGCTCATTGCGCCTTTGCCACCGGCGCCACCCTGCATTTGCCGCATCATGAAGATCCAGAAACCAATCAGCACGATGACCGGCAGCAGATTGAGAAACAGTGAGAACAGCGGCGATCCGGTATCTCGAGGCAAGAATTCGATGTTGACGCCCTTCTCTTCAAGGCGTTTCAATAGATCCTCGGTGACTGGCCCATTTACCTGAAATTTTTCGCCTCCTTGCGCCAGCCCACTAATTTCGTCCTTCGCCCTATCGACCGTCACAGATTCGATGCGCTGATTATCGACGAGCCCCACGAATTCCGAGTAAGTCTTCGCTTCGACAACACCAGTACTGGGCCCGAAATTCCGGAATACACCCAGCAGCACCATTGCGATGACGGTCCAGAGCAGAATATTTTTAGCCAGATCGTTCACATTTATCCCTTTTCGGCGCGCCCTCGATCCAGTTGACCAGAGCTTAAGCAACCAAGTTCTCAGCGCTTTATACTACCAGCGGCCTGAAGACCGCGTCTTGGCCATAAGTACCGTAGATCACAATCGAGCACACACGTTCACCCGGCATTGATCTTGAGCTGACTGGCGACGGCATAAATTTCCCGGCTGCGGCCCCTAGATGCCTTCGGCTTGCGCAACACCACCTTGGTGAACTTTGAGCGCAGGCCCTTTAAGTAGGCGTCGAAACCCTCGCCTTGAAACAGTTTGATCAACAAAACGCCCTTCGGCTTGAGCCGCTGGACGGCAAACTCCAGGGCCAGTTCCGCCAACATCATTGAACGGGCCTGATCAACCGCCCCGATGCCGCTTAAGTTGGGGGCCATGTCGGACAACACAAGGTCGACCTTTTTTCCCTCAAGCAGGACTTCCAGTTGGGCCAAGACCGCATCATCGGTGAAATCGCCCTGCAGAAACTCCACGTTTTCAAGCGGAACGATATCGAGTAGGTCCATGGCAATGACCCGCCCAGTACCTTTCAGCCGCTTGACCACCAGTTCAGACCAACCGCCGGGCGCAGCGCCCAGATCGACAACGTTCATTCCTTGCTTGAGAACGCGGTCGCGTTCCAGCAACTCCTCCAGTTTGAACGTCGAGCGGGAGCGAACACCTTCGCGATGGGCGCGCTGCACATAGGGGTCGTCGAAGTGCTCTCGGAGCCAGCGCTTACTGCTCGAATTCTTAACCGCCATAGGTGCTTGATCCATAGTGTGGGCGCACGCCCAGAGCCAGCATAGCCCGGATATTTCGTGAACTCGCGCGATGATCGCGCGGGTTCATGAAATATCCGGGCTAGGGAGCCCATGATACCTTTGCCGCCCTATTCCTCGCAGGATCTCTCCATGCCATTGAGCAACAGTCAGCGACGCTATCTGCGCGGCCTGGCGCACCATCTGAAAGTGGTCGTCATGATTGGCTCAAAGGGCCTGAGCGAAACCGTCGTTAAGGAGTTGAATCGGGCTCTGCTCGATCACGAACTAGTCAAGGTTAAGGTGGGCGCTGCCGATCGTCAGGCGCGCGCCGAGATGATTGCCGCTTTGGCCGAATCCAGCAAGTCCGTAGTCGTGCAAAGCATCGGCCACACGGTATGTTTGTACCGTGAGCACCCAGACAACCCGCAGCTTGCGTTGCCACGCTAGACGCCCGCTATGCAGTTAGTTGAACAGCACAGCGCCACGCAGCCGCCCATCGACGCGGTTGGAGATACTTGGTTGGACGTTGCCGGAACGCGCTGGGAGCACTCGGTGATGCTCAGCCCAGAGGGCGAGGATCTCTGGGACTGCAGCGCGTTCGATCAATTGGACGTCGCCGCTTTTGCTTCGGCTTTGGCGCATGAACCTGAAGTCTTGTTGCTCGCAACCGGCACGCGTCTGCGATTTCCCGCTGCCAACTTGCGCATTGAACTGCAGCAGCAGGGCGTAGGCCTGGAAGTGATGGACCATCGCAGCGCAGCCAGAACCTACAACCTGTTGGCATCCGAGGGCCGCCGCGTGGTCGCCCTGTTTTTAATCGAGACTAGGCTAACGAGCAGAGTCAATAACGAGTAAGGTCAATGGAAATCCAGCTATCCACTCCTGCCCTGCTGTTTCCGGCGATCTCGCTGCTGTTGCTGGCCTACACCAATCGTTTTTTGGCGCTCGCCGCAGTCATTCGCGGACTCCATCAGACGTTTCGCAACAACCCCGAACAAACCTTGTACCTGCGTCAGATCGATCAACTGCGCCGCCGAGTGAAGTTAACTCAGAGCATGCAGGCGTTTGGTGTGCTCAGCCTATTGCTGTGCACTTTGAGCATGTTTGCCCTCTTCGGTGGCTCCCGATTGGGTGGTAACGCTCTATTTTCACTCAGTTTGATTTCGATGGTCGTGTCGCTAGCACTGTCCTTAGCCGAAATCTACTCGTCCACTGACGCGTTGGATCTACAGTTGTCTGACATGCAGAGCGACAGCCAGCGCGCCGACCGTGGCGCGAGCTAGACGACCGCATCCTAGTGCGCTAAAACGGATGCGTTGATCGTCGCGAAACTCGCTCGAACCTGCACTAATTAGGCTGCTTCCGTCATAATAGGGGACTGCGTTGCGCCACTTGGCGCCCAATACCTTCATCAAAGCCTCGGAGCC
>QIMA01000340.1 GCA_003233535.1 Rhodanobacteraceae bacterium | reverse complement strand
GGAACCTGTACGCCGTCATCGCTGGAAACCTGCAGGCGTTCGACTCGATAGTCATCGGCGTTCAGATCTACCGCTACCGTATCGCGCTTGATCAGCGTGAACTCAGCGCTGTTGGTATCCAGCTCCAGCACCTCGCCGGGCTGCTGCCAATAGTCGCGACGCACGCGTATGCGCTGCGGATCGGGTTCCGGGTTGTCGTCGATGGTGAGCGCACTGACGCCGTCTGCCTCGAACCAGCTGCGCTGCTCGCCGCCGCGCAGGTCAATCAGGCGCAGACCCAGCTGAGTATTTCGTCGCTCGACCAGCAGCAGCGCGCCGGGTAGTGGCAAAAAGTCTTCCAGGACCACTTCTGCATCGTGCTCGACGATCACTTCCCAGGCGTTTGCTGCCGTGCTGCTCAACGGCTTGCGCAGCAGCCGGAAATTGGGCGCATCGCGATCATTGAGCAGCCAGGCGTGCTCGCCGTCGTCGTCGTAATACAAACGTGCCGCACCGCTGTCGGCGCTAACCGCGTTCGGCGTTTGAGCGAAGTCGTCGGTCGGCAGCTGCAGCACTTTGGTACGCCGTGTCGTTTCGGCGTGGATGATCGCACTGCGCTCGGAGTGCGAACTGCCGATAGACACGTAGAAAGCCGGGTCAGTTTCGCGATAGACCAAGCGGTCGCTGTCCGGGTCGCGGCGCAGCCGATGCGCGCGTACTTCCAGCGCAGCCAGGGTCCCCGGATCTTTGTGCACGTAGAGGATTTGGCTGGAGTCGGCGCTCCATACCAGCTCCGCGTCGACCGATTCGACGGCTTCTGGTAGCCAGCGCTGGCGCTGCAGGTCTTTGATCCGCAGGGTGTACACGCCGTCGCCTTCGCGATCTTCAGTGACCGCGACGTAACGCGCGTTGGGTGACGGCAACAGATCGCCGAGACTGTAGGCATCGCTGCCGCTAGCGCGACGTTGGGAATCGAGCAGCAGCTCTTCGGGCGCATTTTTCTGCAGATCACGACGGTAGTAGCGGGGGTGATCGCGGCCGGGCAAATCGCGCCAGAAATACTCGAAACTACCGCGCCGAATCGGTACACCCTCGTCGTGCTCAACGATGCGTGCGCGCAGTTCACCGTTGAGCGCGTTGAGCTTGCCTCGGATCGGTTCGAACCAGCGCTCGGTGTGGTTATCCTCGCGGCGCAACTGCGCCAGCACCGTGCGATCACGGCGCGTGTCGTCGCGCAGCCAGGCGTAGTCGTCGACCCGAGCGCCGTGCGCACTGGTTAGGGTCTGCGGCCGGACGGTGGCGGTCGGTCCGGGTTTGGGATTGGCCATGCTCAGCCAGCCGGCCAGCAGTAGGCTGGCCGATACAGTCGCGCTGCGTCGCAGCTAGGCATGCTCACGCGCTATCAAGCGCCCGCGCAGCGTAATAGGCGCGCTCACTAACGTTGTGCCAGGCCATGACTCGATCACGAAAAACGCTGAAGCTGGCGTAGACACGTCTGGAGAACGGATCGCGTTCGGCGATCTCTTCGACCACCACGGTGGACGTCGCTTTTAGCGCGCGCAGCACGTCGTCCGGGAAGGGTCGAAAATCGACATCATGCTGCTCAATCAGCGTCGTCAGAGCGATCTGATTCTGCGCCGTGAATTCGGCCAGCATGTCTTCATTGGTGGCGCGGCAGGCGGCATCGACGATCTCGCGCAGGTCTGCCGGTAGGGCTTCAAACGCGGTCTTGTTGACCATGCATTCCAGCGTAGTGCCGGGCTCATGCCAGCCGGGGTAGTAGCAGTATTTGGCGACTCGATGGAGGCCAAAGGCGAGATCGTTGTAGGGCCCGACCCACTCGGTGGCGTCGATCGTGCCCTGCTGCATGGCGGTGAACAGCTCGCCGCCGGGAATATTCACCGAAGCGCCGCCTAGCCGTGACAGCACCTCGCCGCCGAGGCCAGGAATGCGCATCTTCAAGCCCTGCAGATCGGCCACGCTGTTGATCTCGCGATTGAACCAGCCGCCCATCTGCACGCCGGTATTGCCGCCAGGGAAGGGCACCAAATCGAAGGGCTCGTAAAGCTCGCGCCACAGCTCCAGTCCGCCGCCGTGATACAGCCAGGCGTTCATTTCCTGGGCGTTGAAGCCGAACGGTACCGCCGAAAAGAACTGACTGGCTTCGGCCTTGCCCTTCCAGTAGTAGGCGCCGCCGTGGCCCATCTGCGCGGTGCCGGTGGAGACCGCATCGAACACTTCCAGCGCGGGCACCAGTTCACCGGCACCGTAGACTTTCACCGTCAGCCGACCGCCACTCATCCGACCGATGCGCTCGGCCAGCGCGGTCGCTCCGGTGCCCAAGCCGGGGAAGTTCTGCGGCCACGTGGTGACCATCTTCCATTTGATCGGATCGACCGCTGCGGCGGTTGCCACGGCGGCTTCTTGCGGCTTGCTGCAGGCCACGGCACTGGCACCCACGGCGGCACCGACCAACACGTCACGACGTTTCATTGCTTTAAGACCTATTTCTCGATTGGTTGGAGTGTAATGGCCAATGGGGTTTTTTGGCCGTTGCGTAGTGATCGGGTGAAGTTTATGAAACAGCCGGGCTAGGTTCTTCAACGCGTCAATAGCAGCCCCGAATATCGCTCCCTAGCAGGCAACGCCGCCTTTTGTTTCTGACCAAGCGCTCTTGGCGTCCACACCCAATGTTGTCCCCTCCCCACACCGTGCTCCGTTCTTATTCAGTGCAAGCTGCGAAACTCGCAGTAAGCCGTCGCTTTCGCTCCTACCGGCCACTGGCGCTGGCTACTGGTACTCAATACGCCGATTCCCGCTTGCTCTCTCAGCCGCTAGACTGCGACCAGCAATGCTGCCCCCCAGCACAGGTACTGCCATGCGCAAAACCATTGGACACTACGAAATCGTCTCCGAGCTTGGTCGTGGAGGCATGGGTATCGTCTACAAGGGATTTGAGCCAGCGCTCAATCGGCACGCGGCGATTAAGACACTGGCCGATCATCTGGCCGCCGATCCGGGCGTGGTCGAACGCTTCAAGCGTGAGGCGCGCAGCATGGCGCAGCTATCGGATGCGCACATCGTGCAGATCTACATGGTCGGCGAGGATCAGGGCCAGCCCTATTTTGCGATGGAGTTTGTCGAGGGCGAATCGCTGGCCGGTCGGCTCAAGCGTGAGGGCAAAATTGAGGCGGTAGAGGCACGACGCATCATTATGCAGTCGGCGCAGGGGTTGGTGGTGGCCCACGAGGCGGGCGTCATCCATCGCGATATCAAACCTGGCAACTTGCTGCTGACCAAGCGCGGCGTGGTCAAAGTGGCCGACTTCGGCATCGCCTTGGCGACCACCGATATAGAGAACAAGCTCACCGGTACCGGGCAGTTTGTCGGTACGCCGGGCTATCTGTCGCCCGAGATTTGCCTAGGCAAGCCCAGTGATCGGCGCTCAGACATTTTCTCCTTGGGTATCGTGTTGTTCGAGATGCTCACTGGACGCATGCCGTTCATCGATGAATCCCCGCTGGGGCTGATGCTCAGCGTGGTGCAGTCCAACTTGCCAGACGTGCGCGAGTTGGCCAGCGACGTGGATGAGTACACGGTTGAGATTCTGGCCGGGATGGTGGCCAAGGACATCGATGCGCGGTACCAGAGCTGCGAGGCGCTGGTCGAGGCCCTGTTGGCGGCGGGAACGCCGTATCACTCCACTCACAGCTTTGCGACGCCAACATCGAGTAACAGTCCCGCGGCGACATCTATCGCCACAGCGCTACCCAAACCTGGGCCTACCGCGCCAACCATGCCGGTACCGCCGCCGCAAGCTGCACCGGTGCGGGCGACTACGCCACTGCCGGCACAGCTGCCGAACATCGAAGGCGCGCCGCCGCCGGCACCGCCCGCTGCGCCGGTGGAAGTCGCTGCCGCCGCGACGCCACTAGCGAACAAGCGCCGCAGCGCAGTGTTGCCCATTGCTGTCGCCGCATTGCTGCTGGTCGGGATTGCCTCCGGCGCGGGCTATTTGTGGATTAATCGCAGCGCCGAGGATGCCGTAACGAGCTTGGCCGCAGCGGACGTGCCGGATCCTGCACCGCTGCCGGTAGCAGCTCCGCCAGCAGAGCCTGCAACGAGCGAGTCGGCCACCGAGACCGCGCAGGGCGGCGGCGCCAATTCCGGCGATGAAGATCCAACACTGGCAGTTTCGGCCGCGCCGGTCGCGCTGACCGACACGCCCGCTGAAGCGCCTGATGCGGCTACGCCAGTAGCCGCCGCCGGTAGCCTGAGCGCGCCAGCGACGCCGTTGACGAGCGGCAATGAGAGCAGTCCGGCTGCGGAAAGCACGCCCGACAAAGCAGTCGCGCAGGTTGCCGATACGGCTATCGCAGCCAGCGACAGCCGCCGCGCCCGCTTAGGTGAAAAAATCGCCGCTGCCCGCGAAGGTCAGGCCGCGCTGCGCACTAATTTAGCCAGCGCAGCGCCAGAACGCGCGCCAGAACCGGTCGCTCGCCCCTTGCCGGCTAGAGTGCTGGTTGTGGCACGCGGCGATCCTGCCATCACCGGACCGGCGCAGGCCTTGATTGAAGAGGCGCTTTACGACGCCGGGATCGATATTGCTGATCTGGATCTAGTGCCCGGATTGGATCGTTACGGCGCCGACAATACGCGCGAGCTGATGGCCGCAGCCGCTCGCAGCGGCGTAGCCAGTGCGATTGTGGTGGTCAACGTTATTCCGGTCGGTTCGCAAGAACTCACCTACTACGGTGAGGTCAGCACGCTGTACACCTCGCAGATTCGCGTTCGTGCCTACAGCGTTGCGAGACGAGAGGCGATCGGGCGACTCAATCAAGCCCAGGTCAGCTTTACCTCACTGAATGCCGACTTCAATACCCGCCAGGCGTTGGAGCCGATGCTGGAGCGGATGGTTAGTGGCGTTCATCGGCAGGTCGCGCGTCGCTGAGAGAAAACGCGCCGAGCAATGCTCGGCGCGTTCGTTTGCAATAACTACAAGCCGCCAAGCG
>QIMA01000523.1 GCA_003233535.1 Rhodanobacteraceae bacterium | reverse complement strand
AAAAATCGCTGGGCGATCAAGGGCCTAGCGAGGGCGCGTGGAGTTTATGAAATATCCGGGTTAGGGCTGAGGGGACAGTGGATGGACGATGACTCGTCGTTCAAAAGTGCTCCAAAGCGGCCGTCGCATCCGATTTAGGGGGCAAGTGAGTCGAAGGCTGGGCGTTCCTCAGCCCTCAGCACTCAGCCCTAAATAGCGCTCCCCAAGCGCTATACTAAGGAGATAACTCCCCCGCCCACTTCCCCAATGAGGTCCCTATTATGAGTATCGAGCAACTGGAATCCGTCGCACTAGCGATGGTCGCGCCAGGTAAAGGCGTGCTGGCTATCGACGAATCTAGCAAAACCATCACCAAGCGCTTTAAGGCAGTCAAGATTGAGTGCACCGAAGACTCGCGCCGTGCGTACCGGCAGATGCTGCTGACCACGCCGGGTTTGGGCGACCATATTTCCGGAGCGATCTTGTACGACGAGACCTTACGCCAGTCGGCCGACGATGGCCGCAGCTTCGTCGAAGTGATGCGCGCCGCCGGCGTGTTGCCGGGTATTAAGGTCGATATGGGCACCACCGCGCTGGCCGGATTTCCGGGCGAGTTGGTAACCCAGGGGTTGGACGGTCTGCGCGATCGCCTGAAAGAATACGTCTCGCTTGGTGCGACCTTCTGCAAGTGGCGTGCAGTGATCACGATCAACGAAGACAGCCCGTCTAGCGCCTGCATCGAGTCCAACACTCATGCGCTGGCTCGCTATGCCGCGCTGTGTCAGGAAGCCGGTCTGGTGCCGATCGTGGAGCCGGAAGTGCTGATGGATGGCGATCACGATATCGACGTCTGCTACGACGTGACCGAAGCTACCCTGCGTTCGTTATTCGGTGCAATGTATGAGCAGAACGTGATGCTGGAAGGCACCATCGTCAAGGCGTCCATGGTGTTACCGGGCAAGAACTGCGCCGAACAGGCCAGCGTCGAAGAAGTGGCGGAAGCTACCCTACGCTGCCTGCGATCGGCCGTGCCCGCAGCACTGCCGGGCATCGTGTTCCTCTCCGGCGGTCAGTCCGACGAGAACGCCACCGCGCATCTGAACGCAATGAACCAGATGGGGCCGTCGGCCTGGCCGCTGAGCTTCAGCTACGGTCGCGCCCTGCAGCAGGCCGCGCAGAAGAAGTGGGCCGCTAACCCGGCTGCCAACGTCGCTGAGGCGCAGCAGATCGTCGCCATGCGCGCCAAGCTCAACGGCATGGCCGCGCTCGGCGAATACGAGCCCGGGATGGAAGCGGGCTAGATCTTCGATCCAGCGTGCGACTTAGGACGGGCGGCCTTTGGGTCGCCCGTTTTTTTTGCTGGTCAACGGCGCAGTGAGCGTTGTTGCGGCTGCCTCTAGCGGACTGCCGAATCTTGTGTCTATGTGCACTAACCTCAGCCCTCGACTCTCAGCCCTCAGCCCTCCAAAGATGACTTCTGTCACCCCACGCAGGTGGCGCGTGGCACTCACCTTGATTGCGCCCGGCGCGCAAACTGGCAATCGTCATCAACGCTGAGTACGGGCAATGGAAACGGTCGCCAGTTGGGAAAAGGTCGAACATCGCTACGCCGCGATTAGCGCTCTAAAGGATTTCAGTTTGGCCCTCAACAGCGGCCAGATCCTGGGCCTGCTGGGCCCCAACGGTGCGGGTAAGAGCACCGCAATCAAGCTGCTGATCGGACTGCTCAACTGTCAGCGCGGTCAGATCAAGCTATTCGGTCGCAGCCCGAAGGTACGCGAGGCGAGGATCGGGCTGGGCGCGATGCTGCAAGTCACCTCGCTGCCGGACACGCTCAGCGTCAAAGAGCAGTTGGTGCTGTTTGCCAGCTGCTATCGGAATCCACACAGCGCGGATCAGGCGCTGGACATGGTCGGGCTGGGCGACTTGGGTGATCGCCGCTACGCCGCACTGTCAGGGGGCCAACAGCGTCGCGCGCAGCTGGCCCTGGCGCTGGTTGGCAATCCGCGCCTGCTGGTACTCGACGAACCAACCACCGGGATGGATCTGGAATCACGCCAGGCTTTTAGGCAAACCCCTATTAGCCAGCCATGACCTGCCAGAAGTAGAAGCATTGGCCGATCGCATCGCGCTAATCGGCGGCGGCCGGCTGCTGGCCGACGACACCCCCAGCCGCATCCGTGCGCGCGTCGGGGTGCGCCGAGTGCGCTGCCGCAGCAGCTTGAGTGTCGACGAACTGCAGCACTGGCCCGAGGTGCAACAGGTGCATGCCGACAGCGGCCAGCTGCATTTTCTCAGCCATCGCGCCGAAGACTTGGTGCGCCGCCTGTTAGACACCGACCCGCAGTTGAGTGAGCTGGAAGTACGTGGTGCCGATCTGGAGCAGGCTTTGGAAACGCTGACCGACGATGGTTCCGATCACCGCGAAGGAGCCGCCGCATGAGCACGCTCAAGCCTTATCTGGCAGAAATTCGCGCCGAACTGCTGAAGACCTTCCGCCAGCCCGGCTTCGTCGCCCCATCGCTGCTGTTCCCGCTGTGTTTCTACCTGATATTCGGGATCCTGATGCCGCATCGGGGCGAATTCGACGCGGCCAGCTGGTTTTTCGCCAGCTACAGCGCCTTCGGCGTGATCGGTCCCGCGCTGTTTGGCTTTGGTGTCGCGATGGCGGTTGAGCGCGAAGCCGGCTGGCTGGATCTAAAGCGGGTCGCACCGATGCCCGTGGGCGCCACGCTGATCTCTAAGATGGTGATGAGTCTGGTGTTCGCGGTCATCATCTTTGTGCTGCTTGGCCTGATGGCGGTGACGTTGGGCGACGTGAGCATGCCGCTGAGCAGTTGGTTAGCCAGCGGCACGGTGCTAGTGTTTGGAACGCTGCCCTTTTGCGCGCTGGGGCTGGTAATTGGCACCTACGCCAGAGCACGCAGCGCCGCCGGGGTGGTTAACTTGGTGTACTTGCCAATGAGCGCACTTTCCGGTCTGTGGTTCCCGCTGTTCTTGATGCCAGAAGCAGTGCAGAAAGTCGCGCTGCTATTGCCAGCGTACCATCTGGGCCAGCTCAATTTCATCGCCACCGGCCACGCCAGCGGCGGCTGGATCCTACACGTGCTGGCGCTGGTCGCTTTTAGCGTTATCTTTATGGCCTTGGCAGCGCGCGGGTTAAGCAGGAGCGAGGGGCGGTGAATCAGCTCAGCGAAGGCTCGGTCGACAGCAACAACCGACCGCGGCGGTACACCGGCAGGGGCATCGTGTACCCGGACGATCCTGATCGTGGCTACCTGCCGCTGTATTTGCTTGGCCACCTGGGCTTCCTGCTCATGCCCTGGCTATTCGGCAAGCAGTTTCACGGCGTCCTGCCGACGGTCGTGGCGGTTGCGGTCTTCTTGCCGATTTACTTCCGCAGCTGGTGGCTGTCCGGTCGTCAGCTGATCGCCCCAGTGGCGCTGATGGCGCTGATCGGCATGCTCACCATTCCGTACAACTGGGGCGCCAACGTTTTCATCATCTACGCCTGCGCCTTCGCCGGGATGATGCCGCAGTCGCGCGATTACATGATCGCCGTTGCGGTGATCCTGCTGGCCTTCATTATCGAGTGCCGTCTGCTTGGCCTTCCGCCGGTGGTTGACGGGGTCACCTTGATAGTGGCGATGATCGTCGCCGCCTCTAGTCATGCCGACTATCAGCGCCGCCGCCGCAACGCGATGCTGCGGCTGAGCCAGGAAGAAGTGGAGCGCTTGGCGCGACTGGCCGAACGCGAGCGAATCGCCCGCGACCTGCACGACTTGCTCGGTCACACGCTGTCGGTAGTGGCGCTGAAGAGTGATCTGGCGCGACGGCTGTGTGATGTCGATCCGCTGCGCGCGCGCAATGAGATCGCTGAGGTCGAGAAGGTCGCCCGTGAAGCCTTGGCCCAAGTGCGCGGCGCGGTTACCGGCATTCGCGCGGCCGGGCTGCGCACCGAATTGGCCCGCGTGCGGCTGATGCTGGTGGCCGCCGACCTGAATCTGGACAGCGACATCAGCGACGAGCCCCTACCCGTGGCGGTGGAAACGGCGCTAGCGTTCGCGCTGCGCGAAGCCTGCACCAACATCGTTCGCCACGCCCGCGCGCAGCGGGTAAGCGTGAAGCTGGAAGTCGACGACATCGCCCGCTTAGTGATCACCGACGACGGCCGCGGTGGGGCGGTGGACGGCAGCGCTAGCAACGGCTTACGCGGCATGCGCGAGCGGGTGGAACAGCTAACCGGTGCGCTCAGCATCGACTCCAAGTCCGGCCGCGGTACCCGGCTGCAGATTGAGATTCCGGTGGGTGAACAGGTTAATGTCGACGCACTGCAGTTACGCGTGCGTCCGGGATGAGCATCCGCATCTACCTCGCCGAAGACCAAGGCATGTTGCGCGGCGCGCTGGCTGCGCTGTTGGCTCTGGAAACCGACTTCGAAATCGTCGGACTAGCAGCCGATGGCGAAAGCGCTTGGCGCGAGATCCGCGAAACGCCGCCGGACGTGCTGGTGGCGGATATCGAAATGCCGAACTGGACCGGTCTGGAGCTAGCGCAACACATCAAGCAGGCAGAGCTGGCTACACGCGTGCTGATCCTGACCACCTTCGCTCGGCCCGGCTATTTGCGGCGCGCGATGGACGCCGGCGCCCGAGCCTACCTGCTCAAAGATTCGCCCAGCGAAGAGTTGGCAGCGGCAATCCGCAAAGTGCACGCCGGCGGCAAAGTTATCGCCCCGGAACTGGCCTTGGAAGCCTGGAGTCAGGACGATCCTTTGAGTGACCGCGAACGCCAAGTCCTGCGCTTGGCCGGCGAAGGAAAATCGGCACCCGACATCGGCGAACTGCTGCACCTCAGTCACGGCACCGTGCGCAACTATCTCTCCGAAGCCATTTCCAAGCTTGGCGTCAATAATCGGATTGAGGCCTATCGGTTGGCGCGGGATCGGGGGTGGCTCTAGAGCAGGGCTGAGGGCTGAGGGCCGAGGGCTGAGTAAGAGCCCAGAGCGAGTCCTTGCGCTGCCTTTCCAAGCGGTATTGAGGATGTATTCGGATTTCGGATGACGCCCTTCGCCTTTGCTTTTCTCAGCCCTCGGCCCTCAGCCCTCAGCCCTGCTCCAAATTTAGACCCCTAGCTCCACTGCACAACGTTACAATCGCCCCCGATGAACGCGCCCAACGAACTTCCGCAACTAACCATGCAGGCTTCCAACGACGAAACCCGGGTGCGTTGGTGGCGCTATTTGTATCGCTCACCGGCGCTGCTATGGCACGTGGTGATTCACTTGCCGCTGACCATCGCCTGGATCAGCCTGCCCGGCGCGACCCGAGTACGGGACGATGGCAGCACGATGGCAGAGCGGGCCATACGCTGGTGGTCAGGTGGCTTGTTGCGCGTGTTCGGCATGCGCAGCAAGCTCGTCGGCGAACCGCATCGCGGCGCCGCCTTGATCGTTGCCAATCACGTTAGCTGGCTGGATATCGAGCTAATACACAGCCAGCGCGCGGTGCATTTCGTGGCCAAGAGCGAGATTGCCGGTTGGCCGCTAGTGGGCTGGGTAGCCAAACGCGGCGGCACCATTTATCACCGCCGCGGCAGCACCGAATCGCTCAAGACAGTGAGCCTGGAGATGGTGCAGCGCTTGAGACTCGGTCATCCGGTGGGCGTCTTTCCAGAAGGCGGCGCCGGCGACGGCAGCACCGTGCGCACGTTCCACGCGCGAATCTTTCAAACTGCGCTGGACGGTGACGTGCAGATTCAGCCGGTCGCGTTGCGCTATCGAATCCACGGCCAATACAGCCCCTTCGTTGCCTTTGCCGACGGCGAAGGTTTTTTGCCGAACTTCCTGCGTTTGCTTGGCGGTCCGGTGATAGAGGCCGAGACCCACTTCCTGCCGCCGATTAACGATACCGGCGAAGGTCGCCGTCGTTTGGCAGAACGCTGTCGCCAGGCCATTGCGGAAGTCCTCGAACGCCCATGAGCGCAGCGCCAGCTACTCCATTCGCGCCGAGCTGGCCATTCACTGATCCGCATCTACAGTCGGTGCTGGCCTCCAGTTCGCTGCGCCGCTGGTCGACGCGTAGACGCTATCCCGATCTCATCTCGGTTGCGCAGCCGGTGTTGTTGAACTGCGGCGACGATGTCCGCCTGCTGGGCTTCCACTCGCCTCAGGTCAAGCTACCCGAATCACGCGGGTTGGTCGTGCTGATTCACGGCTGGGAGGGTTGCGCCGACTCCAGCTATCTGCTGGCCACCGGCGGTCGCTTACTCGACGCGGGATTCGACGTGTTTCGGCTGCAGCTGCGCGATCACGGCGATACCCACCACCTCAACGAAGAGCTGTTTCATTCCTGTCGATTGCCCGAAGTGCTGGGCGCGATGGACGATATCGCTCGGCGCTTCCCGACTCGACCGCTGCTGGTCGGCGGCTTCTCGCTGGGTGGCAACTTCGCCCTGCGCGTGGGGCTGCATGGTCCCAGTCGCGGCCTACCGCTAGCGGGCGTAGTTGCGGTCTGCCCACCGATCAATCCCAAGCATTCAATGGAGGCGATCGAGAAGGCGCCGTTCGTTTACGAGCGGTATTTCATTCGCAAATGGACGCGCTCGCTGCGCCGCAAGCAGGCGCTGTTTCCGCAGCGCTATAGCTTCGACAGCTGGCTGCATAAGCCGACGCTACGCAGCCTTACCGACCAACTGGTGAGCGAGTACACCGAATACGAGCACATGGACCGCTATCTGGATGGCTATTCAGTGGAAGGCGATCGGCTATCGAAAATGAGCGTGCCGACGACGATCCTTGCCGCCCATGACGACCCAGTAGTCCCCATTGCCGACTTTCATGAGCTGCAGCTATCGGACAGCACCGAAGTTGAGTTGACCGCGCACGGCGGGCACTGCGGCTATCTGTTGGGACCGAGCATGCGCAGTTGGGCAGAAGAGCGTTTTCTGCAGCAAGTGGAGCGCTATACGGGCGCAGATCAAGCATCCCGGGGATAGGCACCGGCCGCGCTAGCCCGGATATTTCATGAACTCGCGCGATGATCGCGCAGGACATTGATTGCCCAGTGGTTTTTCCGAAGGAGCGGTGTAGTGGT
>QIMA01000472.1 GCA_003233535.1 Rhodanobacteraceae bacterium | reverse complement strand
GTGTAGTGGTTCATACACCCGACTGAGAAAAAGTCGCTGGGCGATCAAGGGCCTAGCGAGGGCGCGTGAAGTTTATGAAATTCCGGGCTAGCCCGAAACTTGCCCTTTCGATGCCGAGCGGTTGATTCCTTGGCGTTACTGGGCAACTGTGGACGCAAGCCGCTACGGATGTGCCGATTTTCGAGCCGAGGTGAGCGGAAATGCAAGCTATCCCCTCAGCTGCGGCTAGCATGAATTTTATCGGCGCACAATTAGGTCAGTAGCTTGAGGCGGCACACCCGCTATATTTCAAGTATCGCTGTAGATAGGGAGGCTATCTCACTGTGAATAGAAGAGCATCAACCGCTCGCTACGTCCTACTGCTGACACTTAGCACGCTGTTCTTGGTCGCCTGCGGGAGCGCGGCTAACAAGTCCGCAGTGGCGGCCTGCAAGTCCGAGGTAACGGGCAAGATCGAAGGCAAGTTTGGCGAACTCGACGAGAGCGACATGTTGGCCAACGCCCGTCAGTTAGATGATGGCGACGTTCAGGTCGATTCAGTGATCGTTTTTCGTCGCGGCACAGACCAGGAATCTTCGCAGACATTTAACTGCACAGTTGCCCTTGATGACAGCGGCGAATACAACCGCGTCGTGCGCTTGCAGATCAACTGGTAATCCGCTTTCCGCAGCTTAGTCGTTGTTGGTGGCGGAGCTTCTAGCCCCTATTCGCCATCTCGCCACAAGAGGGTCGCCATCCTGCCGCTGCCTGCGCCATCGCGACGATAGGAATGGAAGCGCCGTTGGTCGGCATACGTATCTTCGCCACCGCCGAAGACGGTGCTGACACCGGCTCTCAACAAGCGCTGGTGGGCTAGGTGATACAAATCGGCCATCCAGCGATCACCGGCTCCGGGGGCAAAGGCGGCAGCAGCCTGGGGGTCGAAGTCCAAGAAGGCTAGGCGCACCTGTGGACCCACTTCAAAGCTGCGCGGTCCTATCGCTGGGCCTAACCACGCCAGCAGGCAGTTGGGATCGACAGCGCAGGCAGCGACGGTGTTTTCCAATACGCCAGCAGCCAAACCACGCCAGCCTGCGTGAGCGATCCCCAAGACACTACCGTCCTTGGCGGCCATCACCACCGGCAAACAGTCCGCAGTGAGCACGGCCAGAACGGCGCTGGGGTCGCAGCTTACGGCCGCATCGGCTTGCGGCGTTGTCCAGCCGGGCCCGGCCGGTGCGTCCACATTCACGACCTCGCTGCCGTGGACCTGTCGCAGCCAACACGGTGCGCTGGGCAACTGCAATGCCTGGAGCAGTCGCAACCGGTTTTCAGCCACGTTGGTTGCCGAGTCACCGCAACGGTCGCCTAGATTAAACGGTCCCAATGGCAGCGGAGAGATCCCGGGCCCGGTGCGCAACGTGGTTAAGGCGCGAATTCCCGCTGGCGCAGGCCATTGCGCCTCAAACCAGCTCGAACTCACGCCGCCAGTAGCTTGAGCAGAGCGCGCATGTCGTCCGGCAGTGGCGCGTGCGCTGCGACCCGTTCGCCGCTAACCGGCTGGGCGAAGGCCAGTGTCTCGGCGTGCAGGGCCTGGCGTCGAAAGCCGCGCAGGCCGGCGATTAGCTCCTCGGAGGCGCCGGCGGGCAGGCGCAAACGGCCGCCGTAAACCTGATCGCCAACGATCGGCAGGCGCATGTGCGCAAGATGGACGCGGATCTGGTGAGTCCGTCCGGTTTCCAGCTTGCAGCGCAGCAGCGTGTAGCCGTTGAAGCGATGTTCGATGCGCACGTGCGTTACCGCGGGCCGTCCATTTTCTCGGACCGCGCGACGTAACCGATCGGTGGGGTGTCGGTCCAGCGGCTGATCGACGGTGAAACCGCTAACCGGCTCGCCCTGAACTAAGGCCAGATACTCGCGCTCAATATCGCGTCGCGCCAACGCATCGGTTAGCACGTGATGGGCTTCGGCGTTGCGCGCAACCAACAGCGCGCCGCTGGTTTCCTTATCCAGCCGATGGACGATACCGGCGCGCGGCAGCACGGCCAGCTGTGGATCGAGCGCCAACAGGCCGTTGACCAACGTCCCGGTGCGATTGCCTGCGCCCGGGTGCACGACTAAACCTGCCGCCTTATTGATAACCAAGCAGTCGTCATCTTGATGCAGCAGATCCAGCGAAATCGCTTCAGGCTCGTCGTCTACGCGGATCTGTTCGGTTGCGCGCAGACAGACCTGCTCCCCGCCGCGCACGCGATCGCGCGGCCTCGCCGTGGCGCCATCGACGGTCAGTACGCCGTCGCTGATCCAGCGCTGCAGCCGAGCCCGGGAATGCTCGGGCAGCAGCGCCGCCAGAGCACCATCCAGGCGCTGCCCGGCGACGCTCGTCGGCAGCCGCAAATCGGCGTCGATCGCGCGCAATTCCGGGTTGGCGCTATGCTCAACGTCAGTCACAGCTATTGCACGTCGCACAGGCAGTGCGCATAGGCCCGCCACGGCTTCTCACGAGCGTCGCCGAACAGCTCGGTCAATGGTCGCAGCTGGCGCAGTTCAGCCTGCATCTGGACGGGTATGGGTAGATCCACGTTGAGCTTGATCAAGCCCTGCAAACCGCTGCTGGCGGCCATGTCCACCACAAAGCGTTGAAATCCGCTCAGTTCCTTTTCGATGTAGCGCACCTGATAGTTCGGGCCCAGTCCGGCACGCTCCGCCGCATCTGCCAGCGCGTCGCTGTAGCTGCCTAGCTTGTCGACCAGCTGGTGTTCTGCCGCCTGCTGACCGCTCCAAACCCGGCCTTGAGCGATTTCGTTGATCCGTTCCGGCGTGCTGTCGCGAGCCGTCGCCACCTTGCCGATGAACTCCGCGTAACCTTTCTCGATTAAGGACTGAATGATCTGCCCTACGCGCGGATCCAGCGGACGACGAGGATCCAAGGCGCCAGCGAGCCAGGTGGTGCTGGCACCCTCGGCGTGCACGCCGATGTTGTCCAGGCTGCGGTCGACGGTCGGGAACAGGCCGAAAATGCCAATGGAGCCGGTGATCGTCGCTTGATCGGCGTAGATCGCGTCCGAACTCATGGAAATCCAATAGCCGCCCGAAGCCGCCACATCGCCCATCGAGATGATCACCGGCTTGCCGGCGTCGCGGGTGAGTTGGATCTCGCGGCGAATTTGCTCTGAAGCAAAAGCGCTGCCGCCACCGGAATCGACGCGCAAAACCAACGCTTTCACGGTACTTTCCAGGCGCGCCTCGCGAACCAAAGCGGCGGTGGAAACGCCGCCGATGCTGCCCGGCGGTTGCTCCCCGTCGAGGATCGTCCCTTCGGCGACAATGACGCCAACGACCGACTCAGCCGGTTCGCGCTTGGCGGCTTGGCGCTCGGCGTAGGCAAGTATGCCGATACGGCGCGCGCGCTGGGAGGTGGGATCAACCGAGCCGCGCTCGGCGAGCAGCTTTTCAAATTCGTCTTCGTTGAGCAGCTCATCCACCAGACCGCTGTCCAAAGCCAGCTTGGCCATATCGCCTTGCGTGGTTTCAATCAGCGTTGGTAGCTGCTCAATCCAGCTCGCGATGAAGCCAGGCTCTAGCTCGCGCGCCTTGCTGACGTCGTCCAGATAGATTTCCCACAGGTCCCCTAGCCAAGCCAAGTCGGCCTCCAGCGCGGCTTCGGAGGGTCCATCAAGCAGATAGGGTTCGACCGCACTCTTGAAGGTGCCGACGCGAAACACGTGTACGTCGACCTTGAGCTTCTCTAGCAGCGCCGCGAAGTAGCTGCGGTAGCGACCGAAGCCCTGCAGCAGCACGCCGCCGTTAGGCGCCATGTAGATGCGATCGGCGTGAGCGGCCAGGTAGTAGCCGCGCTGATCGAAGAAATCACCGTAGGCCAGCACTTCCTTGCCCGCGGCGCGCAGCCGCGTCAACGCGCGCCCAACTTCGCGCAGGGTGGCCATACCGGCGGCGCCCATCTGCTCGGTGCGAATCACCACCAGATCGATGTTGCTGTCGTTCTCGGCCGCTTGCAACGCGCTGAGCAGGTCGCGCAGCTGCAGCTCATGGGATTCGTCGCCGGTGAGCTTGGCGATCACTCGATCACTGGGGTCAGCCGAGTACTGCTCAACAATGCTGCCCTTGGGCGCCAGCATCAGCGCGGTGCCCGGCTCAGTTTGCGGGGCACCCCAGCCAAACAGCGCAAAGACTACGAAGATCAAGAAGATCAGGAATAGCCCATTGACCACGCCGCGGCGGGTCCCATCGACTACGCGCCAAAATCCGCGCCACAGTCGTCGCAGCGGTCCGGGTTGTGCTTCTGTCATGTCTAGCTACTCCTCGCCCAATGGGCTCAATCAACCTGTAAGTCTATCTGGCGCCGCGCTCGCGCACATCGGTCTGTGGTCATGCACCCGGAGTTTCATGAACATTCGCCCTCGCGACGAACGTTCATGAAACTCCGGGTGTGCGCTACCTAAACTTGCGCGTCGGGGTGCTGCCATTCAGCTGGCAGCAGCTTTTTCCAGCACCTGCGGATTAACCCACAACAATCGCCATGCGCGAGTGATCAGCATGACCGCGGCAGCGCTGAGGCCAAAAATAAAACCAATCCACAGGCCACGCGGACCCATTTCCAGCTCAAAACCCAGCCACCAAGCGACCGGCATGCCGATGGCCCAGTAGGCCACTGCCGTGAGCAGCATAGGTACGCGGGTGTCTTTGAGACCGCGCAGCGCCCCAGCGGCGACCGCTTGCAGCCCATCGGAGAGCTGAAAAACGGCAGCCAGGGCGATAAGTGCCGTCGCCAGGGCGATCACTTCTGGCTGATCCGGCGCATACCAAGTGGCGATTGGGCGGGCGGCCAAGACCATCACGGTAAAACTCAGGGCCTGGCAGATCAGACATAGAATGAGCGCCGCCTGGGCCGCGACGCGCAATCCTACAGCGTCGCCTCGACCGCGCGCCTGGCCCACTCGAACCGTGACTGCCATAGCCAACCCCAGCGGCAACATGAAGGCAATGGACGACACGCTGAGCGCAACCTGATGAGCGGCAACCGACAG